>NZ_JBSGZI010000051.1:0-53370 GCF_053610945.1 Streptomyces sp. NPDC054849 | reverse complement strand
GTCCTGGCTCGTCGGATGCGAGGTGCAGGCCTGTGTCAGCGGTCCTCGGGTTCGGCATTGGCAGCCGGAGCGGACGTAAGCCGCTCGGTCTCATCCTGTATTTCCGCGGCGATCTTCTTGAGTTCCGGCTCGAACTTGCGTCCGTGGTGGGCGCAGAAGAGCAGTTCACCGCCGCTCAGCAGGACGACGCGCAGATATGCCTGGGCGCCGCAACGGTCGCATCGGTCAGCGGCCGTCAGCGGGGTCGCGGGTGTCAGAACAGTAGTCACGTCGCCTCTTCTCTAGCTCGACGAGCTGTCGTACCAGGGTCAACATCCAACCAGGCCGAAAACGTTCCCGCTCGCGGCTTTTCCTCGAAACTTCCTTCCGAAGCTGGCCGGCTGTTGCCGGTTGGCGGCGAAGGAGCCGTATTGCGTTGCTTTACGGTTTCGCGTTGTCAGTCGTGCGCTTGTTGCAGTTCCATCCTCCCCGGCGAGAGTGCCAGGTTGTTCATGAGGACGTGCCCGAACCCTAAATGGTTCATGCGCGGAAGGGAACGTGATGTTTCCTTCACCCGCCCGGGGGATCGAACATCCGTGCGGATCTGGACTAGGCTGAGGAACGCGCGAGGGTGGCGTTGCATCGGCTCTACCTGGCCTCGGTACCCTTCGACCGGCACCCGAGCCACCCCTGCGCCCGATCGGGCCAGAAAAGAAATTCAGCGAGGAGCGAACTGCGTGACCGCCGACACGTCCGTGCCTTCCAGCGCGCTGCTGTCCGGAGCAGACCGGGACGGTTCCAACTACACCGCGCGGCACCTGCTCGTCCTCGAAGGGCTGGAGGCCGTCCGCAAGCGCCCCGGCATGTATATCGGCTCGACCGACAGCCGAGGCCTCATGCACTGCCTCTGGGAGATCATCGACAATTCCGTCGACGAGGCCCTGGGCGGCTACTGCGACCACATCGAGGTGATCCTCCACGAGGACTCCTCCGTCGAGGTCCGGGACAACGGCCGCGGCATCCCCGTGGACGTCGAGCCCAAGACCGGCCTGTCCGGCATCGAGGTCGTCATGACCAAGCTGCACGCCGGCGGCAAGTTCGGCGGCGGCTCGTACGCCGCCTCCGGCGGCCTGCACGGCGTCGGCGCCTCCGTGGTCAACGCCCTCTCCGCCCGGCTGGACGTCGAGGTCGACCGCAACAGCGCGACGCATGCCATCAGCTTCCGCCGCGGCGTCCCCGGCATGTTCACCGAGCAGGGCCCCGACAGCCCCTTCGACCCGGCGAACGGCCTGCGCAAGGTCAAGCGGGTCACCAAGGGGAAGACAGGCACCCGGGTCCGCTACTGGGCCGACCGCCAGATCTTCCTCAAGGACGCCAGGCTCAATCTGGAGACGCTCTACCAGCGCGCCCGCCAGACCGCCTTCCTCGTCCCCGGCCTGACCCTGGTCGTCCGCGACGAGCGGGGCATCGACGGCGCGGGCAAGACCGAGGAGCTCTTCCGCTTCGACGGCGGCATCAGCGAATTCTGCGAGTACCTCGCCCAGGACAAGGCCGTCTGCGACGTGCTGCGCCTGCACGGCACGGGCACGTTCAAGGAGACCGTTCCGGTCCTGGACGACCGCGGCCACATGACCCCCACCGAGGTCACCCGCGAGCTCGGCGTGGACATCGCCCTGCGCTGGGGCACGGGGTACGAGACCAACGTCAAGTCCTTCGTGAACATCATCGCCACCCCCAAGGGCGGCACCCACGTCGCCGGCTTCGAGCGCTCGGTCGCCAAGACCGTGAACGAGGTGCTGCGCTCGTCCAAGCTGCTGCGCGTCGCCGAGGACGACGTGGTCAAGGACGACGCGATGGAGGGCATGACGGCCGTCGTCACCGTCCGCCTCGCCGAGCCGCAGTTCGAGGGCCAGACCAAGGAGGTGCTGGGCACCTCGGCCGCCACCCGGATCGTCGCCGCCGTGGTCGCCAAGGAGCTCAAGGCCTTCCTGACCTCCACCAAGCGCGACGACAAGCAGCAGGCCCGCGCCGTGATGGAGAAGATCGTCGCGGCCGCCCGGACCAGGATCGCGGCCCGTCAGCACAAGGAGGCGCAGCGCCGCAAGACCGCGCTGGAGACCTCCTCGCTGCCGGCCAAGCTGGCCGACTGCCGCAGCGACGACGTGGATCGCAGCGAGCTGTTCATCGTCGAGGGGGACTCCGCCCTCGGCACCGCGAAGCTCGCCCGCAATTCGGAGTTCCAGGCGCTCCTGCCCATCCGCGGCAAGATTCTCAACGTCCAGAAGTCCTCGATCTCGGACATGCTCAAGAACGCCGAGTGCGGGGCGATCATCCAGGTCATAGGAGCCGGCTCGGGCCGGACCTTCGACATCGACGCAGCCCGGTACGGCAAGATCGTGCTGCTCGTCGACGCCGACGTGGACGGCGCGCACATCCGCTGCCTGCTGCTCACCCTCTTCCAGCGGTACATGCGGCCGATGGTCGAGGCCGGCCGGGTCTTCGCGGCCGTGCCGCCGCTGCACCGGATCGAGCTGGTCCAGCCGAAGAAGGGCCAGGACAAGTACGTCTACACGTATTCGGACAACGAGCTGCGCCAGACCCTTTTGGAGTACCAGCGCAAGAACATCCGGTACAAGGACTCGATCCAGCGTTACAAGGGCCTCGGCGAGATGGACGCGGACCAGCTGGCGGAGACCACCATGGACCCCAGGTTCCGCACGCTGCGCCGGATCAACATCGGCGACCTGGACTCGGCCGAGCAGGTCTTCGACCTGCTCATGGGCAATGAGGTGGCCCCGCGCAAGGAGTTCATCACGAGCTCCGCGGCGACCCTGGACCGCTCGCGCATCGACGCCTGATCCAAGTGCCGTCGGCGGCCGGCGGCACCTGGCACCGAAGGGCTCACCGCACACCGGTGCTCTTCACCCCATCACCTGTTGGAGTGAAGAGCACCGGTACACCAGTCCGGAAAGCGCCCATTCCGCACATCCTTGTGGGCACGCGGCCAATGCGGCAGCGGACAAGGAGAGTTCGGTGGACAAGCACGAAGGTCGTGATGCCGGAACGATCCGGCTGGACGACCCCTGGTACGACGCGCTGGCCGTCGGCTGGGGTGAGGGAGAGGAAACGCCCCCGCCGCCCACGGCCCCCGGCGGCCGCCCCGCGCCCGCCGCATCCGACATCTACCTCGAAGTGCAGCGCAGTGCCGCCTTCCAGGAGGTGCGCCGCCGCTACCGCAGGTTCGTCGTCCCCGCGACCGCCGGCTTCTTCCTCTGGTACGTCGCCTACGTGGTCGCCGCCACCGCCGCACCCGGTGTGATGGCCCGGCCCGTGATGGGCGCCGTCAACGTGGCCATGCTGGCGGGACTCGGCCAGTTCCTCAGCACCTTCCTTCTGACCTGGGCCTACGCCCGGCACGCGCGGCTGCGCCGGGACCGGGCCGCGCTCGACCTGCGCTGGACCGTCTTCGAGCAGGAACGCGACCACGAGCGGACCCGGGCGAGGGGGGCCGGCCGGTGAGCACCGAGCACCAGACCCTCGCGCTGATCCTGTTCAGCGTCTTCATCGCGGTGACCCTGGGCATCACCACCTGGGTGAGCCGCAACCGGCACGGGTCCGCCGAGGAGTTCTACGCCGGCGGGCGCTTGTTCTCCCCCATGGAGAACGGTTTCGCCATCGCGGGCGACTACATGTCCGCCGCCTCCTTCCTGGGCATCTCCGGCCTGATCGCCCTCTTCGGCTACGACGGCCTGCTCTACTCGGTGGGATTCCTCGTCGCCTGGCTGGTGGTGCTGTTCCTGGTCGCCGAACTGGTCCGCAACTGCGGGCGCTTCACCCTCGCCGACGTGGTCGCCGCCCGGATGAGCGAGCGCCCGGTGCGGATCGCCGCCGGCACCTCCTCGGTCGTCGTCTCCGTGCTCTACCTCGTCGCTCAGATGGTCGGCGCGGGCAGCCTGGTCGGTCTGCTGCTCGGGAGTTCGAGCGCCACCGCCCAAACCCTCGCCGTGGTCGGGGTGGGCGCGCTGATGGTGGTCTACGTGTCCTTCGGCGGGATGCGGGCCACCACCTGGATCCAGATCGTGAAGGCCGTGCTGCTGATGGGCGGGGCGATCACCCTGACCGTGCTCGTGCTGCTGCGCTTCCACGGGAACTTCGACCAGCTGCTCACCGCCGCCGCCGACCGCAGCGGGCATGGCCGGGAATTCCTCGCCCCGGGCCTCAAGTACGGCGGGGACTGGACCGCCCGCGTCGACTTCATGAGCCTCGGGCTCGCGCTGGTCCTCGGGACCGCCGGGCTGCCGCACATCCTGTCGCGCTTCTACACCGTGCCCACCGCGCGAGCGGCCCGCCGCTCGGTGGTGTGGGCGATCGCCCTGATCGGCGGCTTCTACCTGATGACCATCGTGCTCGGCTTCGGCGCGGCCGCGCTGGTGGGCCCGGACGAGGTGAGGGCCTCCAACGCCTCCGGGAACACGGCCGTTCCGCTGCTCGCGGCCTTCCTCGGCGGGGGCGCCGGATCCACCGGGGGCGCGGTGCTCTTCGCCTTCGTGGCCGCCATCGCCTTCGCGACCATCCTGGCCGTCGTGGCCGGTATCACCCTCGCCTCGTCGGCCTCGGTCGCACACGATCTGTACGCCTCCCTCAAGCGCCGGCACGCCAGGCAGCGCAGTGAGGTCTCGGTGGCCCGGGTCGCGGCCGTCGGCATCGGGGCGGTGGCGATCGCCCTCGGGCTGCTCGCCCAGAACCTCAATGTGGCGTTCCTGGTGGGGCTGGCCTTCGCGGTGGCGGCCTCGGCCAATCTGCCGGTGCTGCTGTACTCGCTCTTCTGGCGCGGCTTCACCACGCGGGGAGCCGTCTGGTCCGTGTACGGCGGCCTGGTGCCGGCGGTGCTGCTGGTACTGGTGTCGCCGGTGGTGTCGGGCAGCGCGGAATCGCTCTTCCCCGGAGTGGACTTCCAGTACTTCCCGCTCCAGAACCCGGGGATCGTCTCGATTCCGCTGGGCTTCCTGGCGGGCTGGCTGGGCACGGTCACCTCGGGCGAGGAGCCGGACGAGGCGAAGCACGCGGAGACGGAGGTCCGCTCCTTGACCGGCGCCGGAGCGGTCTGAGCGCCGTCAGGCGGGCCCTTCCGAGGGGAGCCAGGTGTAGCGGTGCTCCGGGCGGCCGGTCTCGCCGTAGCGCAGGGCCAGGGTGACGCGGGCGGTGCGTTCGAGGAGCTTCAGGTAGCGCTGTGCGGTCTGCCGGCTGATGCCGGAGCGATCGGCGATCTGCTGGGTGGACAGGGGGCCTTCGGCGGACAGCAGCACCTGGCGGACCAGTTCCGCGGTGGTGGGGGAGTGGCCCTTGGGGAGCTCGTTCGCAGGTCCCGCCGCGGCGAGGGCGCCGAAGATCCGGTCCACCTCGGCCTGTTCGGCCTCGCCGCCCGTTTCAAGGGTGCGGCGCAGGGCTCCGTACGCTTCCAGCCGGGTGCGCAGCCCGGCGAAGGTGAAGGGTTTGACCAGGTACTGGAGGGCGCCGAGGCGCATGGCGGCCTGGACGGTGGCGAGGTCGCGGGCCGCCGTGACCATGATCACATCGGTGCGGTGGCCGAGTTGGCGCAGTCGGCGCACCAGGTCCAGGCCGTTCTCGTCGGGGAGGTAATGGTCCAGGAGGACCAGGTCCACCGGATGTGTACCGAGGAACTCCAGCGCCTCCGATGCCGAATGGGCCTGGGCCGTCACCCGGAAACCGGGAACCTTCGCCACGTACGCCGCGTTGATCCGGGCAACACGCATGTCGTCGTCGACGACCAATACGTGAATCGGGGTCTCGTTCATCGCAGGGCCTCCGGGAGTACGACGGAGAACTCCGCCCCTCCGTCCGCTGCTTCCCCGGCCCGGGCGCTGCCGCCCTGCCGCTCCGCGAGGCGGCGTACGAGGGCGAGACCCAGCCCGCGCTCGCGGTGGGCCCTGGGCTGTTTGGTCGACCAGCCCTCCGTGAAAATCTCCTCGCGGCGCGCGGCAGGTACCCCGGGGCCGCTGTCGCGCACGTGCAGCACGGCGGTACGGCCCTCGGCGCGCAGCTCGACCTCGACCAGGGGCGCCGTCGAACCGGCGGCGGCGTCCAGAGCGTTGTCGACCAGATTGCCGAGGATCGTGACGAGACCGCCCGGGTCCACCACGCGGTCGGGGAGGAGGCTGGTGCCGGCCAGCCGCAGCGGGACGCCGCGCTCGGCGGCGACGGTCGCCTTGCCCACCAGAAGGGCGGCCAGCAGTGGGTCGTGGACCTTCTCGGTGACCTGCTCGGCGGTCGTGCGGTGCACCCCGACGACCTCGGTCACGAACTCCACCGCCTCCTCGTGCAGGCCCAGCTCCAGCAGGCCGAGGAGGGTGTGGAGGCGGTTGGCGTGCTCGTGGTCCTGGGCGCGCAGGGCGTCGATCAGGCCCCGGGTGGAGTCGAGCTCGCGGCCCAGGTGTTCCAGCTCGGTGCGGTCGCGCAGGGTGGCGACGGCGCCGCCGTCCTCGGTGGGCATGCGGTTGGCGAGCAGGACCCGAGATCCCTGGACGGTGAGCAGGTCCCGGCCGGTGACGCGGCCCGACAGCACGTCGGCGGTGCGGCACGCGCCGAGTACGTCGTCGAGTGGGCGTCCCGCGAAGGTGCCGGTGGCGTCGGGGGTGAGGCCCAGCAGGCGGGCGGCCTCGTCGTTGACCAGCCGGACCCGGCCGTCCGGGGAGAGGGCGATCACACCCTCGCGGATGGAGTGCAGCATCGCCTCGCGCTCGGCGAGCAGGCCGGCGATGTCGGAGAAGGCCAGGTCCCGGGTCTGGCGATGGATCCTGCGGGAGAGCAGGTAGGCGGCGAGGGCGCCCGCCGCCAGGGCCCCGCCGGCGTAGGCCAGCAGCCCAGGGATGGCTCCGAGCAGCCGGTCGCGGACGCTGTCGTAGGCGATGCCGACCGAGACGGCGCCGACGATCTCGCCGTCGGCCGCGACGAGCGGGACCTTGCCGCGGGCGGTGCGGCCCAGGGTGCCCTCGTCGATCTCCATGACCTCCCGGCCCGCCAGGGCGTCGCTCGGGTCCGTGGAGACGGGCAGACCGATCCGCTCGGCGCTCGGGTGGGAACGGCGGATGCCGGCCAGATCGAGGACGACGACGTACTCGGCGCCGGTGGCGCGGCGGATCCGCTCGGCCGAGGACTGCACCGGGCTGTCCTCGGAAGCCCCGGAATCCAGGAGGCCGGCGGCCAGCGCGGGGTCGGCCGCGGCGCTCTGTGCGATGGCGAGGGCGCGCCGCATGGCCTGGTCGTCGAGCTGTGCGCTCAGCGGCGCGAGGAACAGTCCGGTGGCCAGGACGACGACTCCGGCGGCGATGGCCAGCTGGGTCAGCAGGATCTGGGAGACGGCCCGTCTGGGCAGCCCGAGGCGCCGAGCGCTCATGAGGGGGAACCGCATGGGCAGCAACGGTAGGTCGGCTCCGGCACAAGCGGAACGTTTGCGCCCAGCTTGTCGGGTACCCCACTCCCGTCATGTCCGGGCTGTGTTCCGAGGCTCACTGCGGGTGCGCGCCGCTCCCGCTCCGTCGAGGTCGCCTACTCTGCTCGGCGGCACGCACAGTCCCTTGCGGCGCGACCTCCTGGTGTCGGCACAGTGGGGAGCCCGTCGTTGTGCCGCCCGGCCATCGTTTTCACCGCCGAGGCGAGGCCCCGGATCGTGGGCCGGGGCCTGACGCCGCACCCGGACCGTGGGCCGGGGCCTGACGCCCCACCCGGACCGTGGGTCGGCCGGGCCGCAGCCCGTCACGGCATCGGCTGTGGCGGGCGGGGGCCGTGGTACTGCCCGCTCGGGCGCATCCGCAGCGGCCGCTCCTGGTACTCCTCCAAGGCGTGCGCGATCCAGCCGGCCGTACGGGCCACCGCGAAGACCGTCTCCCCGGCCTCCGCCGCCATTCCGCACGAGACGGTCAGCACCGCCAGCGCCAGGTCCACATTTGCGTGCAGCCCGCCCTGCCGGGCCATCACCGAGGCCACCTCGCGCGCCGCACCGAGCGCCGGTCCGGCCTGCTCCAGCCCTTCCAGCCGGGCGAACAGCGCCCGCGCCCGCGGGTCCTCGCCCTGGTAGAGCCGGTGGCCGAGTCCCGGGACCCGGCGGCCCGCCCGCAGGTACTCCGCCACCACCGGCGCGGCCCCGCCCTGTTCCAGCACTTCCGCCAGCATCCGGTGCGCGAGCCGCCCGGCCGCACCGTGCAGCGGCCCTTCGAGTGCGCCGAGCCCGGCCGAGACGGCTGCGTACGGGTGGGCGCGTGCGGAGGCGGCCACCCGTACGGCCAGGGTCGAGGCGGCCAGGTCGTGGTCGACCAGCAGTGCCAGAGCCAGATCCAGCACGGCCAGCGCGTCCGGGTCGGGCTGCCGCGCCGTCAGGCGGGACCACAGCTGCCGGGCGATCCGGCCGTCACCGGGCCACTGCGCGGGGCCCGCCGCGGGCAGCGCGCCGACCAGCGTGGGGATCAGGCAGCGCGCGGAGCCAAGTACGGCCTCCTCGGACAGGTCGAAGCGCAGCGGGTCCGCGACCGCGGCTGCCGCGACCGCGACCCGCAACCGGTCGATGGGCCCGCCGTGGTCCGGCAGTGCGGCCACCGCCCGGCGGGCCGCCGCCAGAGCCTCCGGGGGAGCGGTGAACCGTGCTTCGTGGGGAACGGTCCCCGTCCAGAGCCACTCGGCGACCTCCTCGTACCGGTACCGCGAGGCCAGCTCCACGGCGTCCACGCCCCGGAAGTAGTACCGGTCGGACTCGATGAGGGTGAGCGCCGTGCGAACGGAGAGCTCCCCGGTGGGGGCCGCCGCCTCGCGCCGGCTCCGCCGGGCGAGCGCCTCCACCTCGGCCGCGTCGAAGCTGCTGCCCCGCCCGGCCGGCTCGCGGCGACTGGTGAGCTGGCCCCGGCTGACGTACGCGTACACCGTCGCCGGTTTCACCCCGAGTGCTCGCGCCGCCTCCTGCGTGCTGAGCCTGCGCCCGCTGTCCGTCTGGTCGCTCATGACGGACACCCTACAGATGGCGAGTTGTATTGATTCAATCAATATTGACAGGGATTGAATCCATCATGGATGGTCGATCCATGAACAACACCACCGTCGAAGTGCCCCGCGGTCTCGCGGGAGTCGTGGTCACCGAAACCGAGCTGGGCGACGTCCGGGGGCGCGAGGGCTTTTACCACTACCGCCAGTACTCGGCGGTCGAACTCGCCTCCGTCCGCAGCTTCGAGGACGTGTGGCACCTGATGTTCCGCGGAAGGCTCCCGGCGGACTCCGCCGAACGGGCCGCCTTCGCCGCCGAGACCGCCCCACTGCGCCGGCTGCCCGTCGAAGTCCGGGACGCCCTGCCGGGCCTGGCCCGGGCCACCCGGCTCTCCGGCCCCCTCGCCGGTCTGCGCACCGCACTCTCGCTGCTCGGCGCCTCCGCCGGATTCCGCCCGGTGTACGACCTCGAGCCCGGCCGCCGGGCCGCCGACGCGCTGGCCGCCTGCGCCGCCGTACCGACCCTGCTGACCGCCCTGCACCGGCTGGGGCAGGGCCTGGAGCCGGTGGAGCCGCGCGACGACCTCCCATACGCCGCCAACTACCTCTACATGCTGACCGGCCGGGAGCCCGGCCCGGCCGCGGCCCGCGCCGTCGAGCGGTACCTGATATCCACCGTCGACCACGGCTTCAACGCCTCGACCTTCACCGCCCGCGTGATCGCCTCCACCGGCGCCGACATCGCGGCCTGTCTGACCGGGGCGATCGGCGCGCTCTCCGGGCCGCTGCACGGCGGCGCCCCCAGCCGGGCCCTGGACACCCTCGACGCCATCGGCACCGTCGACCGGATCGGGCCGTGGATCCGCGAACGGGTCCTGGCGGGCGACCGCATCATGGGCTTCGGCCACCCCGTCTACCGCACCGAGGACCCCCGCTCACGCATGCTGCGGGACATCGCCCTCCAGATCGGCGGCCCCCTCGTGGACTTCGCCGTCGAGGTCGAGCGCCAGGTCGAGGCGATCCTCGCCGAACTCAAGCCGGGCCGGGAGCTGCACACCAACGTGGAGTTCTACGCCGGTGTGGTCATGGAGCTGTGCGGGCTGCCGCGCGAGATGTTCACCCCGACCTTCTGCGCGGCCCGGGTGGTCGGCTGGAGCGCGAACATCCTCGAACAGGCCGCCGATTCGAAGATCATCCGCCCGGCCGCCCGGTACACCGGCCCGACCCCGCCCCAGCCGGTGCCGCTGTTGGACTGACGGAGCCTGGTTACGATCGACCGGATGAACAGCAGGCAGCCCATCCCCGTCGTCGTCCTCGCCGGATTCCTCGGATCCGGCAAGACCACCGTGCTGAACCACCTCCTCGCCGGCCGCGGGGGTACCCGGATCGGGGTCGTCGTCAACGACTTCGGGTCGATCGAGATCGATGCGATGTCGGTGGCCGGCCAGGTCGGGGACTCGATGGTCTCCCTCGGTGCAGGCTGCCTGTGCTGCGCCGTCGACGGCAGCGAGCTGGACGCGTACCTGGAGAAGCTCTCCGCTCCCGTCCACAGGATCGACGTGATCGTCATCGAGGCGAGCGGGCTGGCCGAGCCCCAGGAGATGATCCGGATGCTCATGGCCAGCGAGAACCCCGCCATCCGCTACGGCGGAATGGTGGAGGTCGTGGACGCGGCCGAATTCGATGCGACCCGGGCCAGGCACCCGGAGACCGACCGCCACCTCGCCGTCGCGGACCTGGTGGTGCTCAACAAGACCGACCGGGTGGACGCGGCCGAGCGGGCCCGGATCGAGCGGGAACTGGCCGGGATCTGTGCCCCCGGCACCCCCGTCGTGGGCGCCGACCACGGGCGGATCGACCCGGAACTGCTCTTCGACCGCCGGCCCTGGACCGAGACGCGGGGGCAGCTGTCATTCGAAGACCTCCTCGCGGAGGCCGGCGGACACGACCACTGCACCCACGCGCACGCCGCTTACGAGAGCACGGAATTCGCCTCCGAACAGGCCCTGTCCCCGCGCCGGTTCATCGACTTCCTCGACCGCCGCCCGGCAGGGCTCTACCGGATCAAGGGCTTCGTCTGGTTCGGGGTGACCGGCCACGAGGAGAAGTACGAGATCCACGCGGTCGGCCGCTTCCTCCGCTTCGCCCCGCACCCGTGGGGCAAGGGCGAACCCCGCCTGACACAGCTGGTCCTGATCGGCGCAGGCACCGACGGCCCGGCCCTGCTGCGCGAACTGGAGGCCTGCCGGGAACCGGCCCCGCACGCGGTCAGCCCCGAGAGCATGTGGGGCGTACTGCGCTATGTGGCCCGGCCCGCGGAACCCGCTACCGAGGCCCCGGAGCAGGCCTAGGGCTAAAGGGGCAGCCCTAAGCGACCTCGACGCCGTACTCGCTCAGCAGGGCCTCCAGGCCGCTGCGGTAGCCCTTGCCGCCGATCACGAAGTCCCAGTCGCCGTTGGACCGGCGGCGGAACGAGCCGAGGACCAGGGCGGTCTCGCCGGGGCGCCCGTCGGAGACGTCCAGTCGGCCGAGTTCCTCGCCGCCGGCGGACAGCAGCCGGATGTGGGCGTCGGTGAACCCGGCGAGGTCGGCGCGGGGATCCACCTCCGGGTCGATCGCGGCCACGAGGACCAGGCGGTCGGCGGATGCGGGCAGGGCGTCGAAGGCGACCTCAAGCGCCGCCTTGTCAGGCACCGCGTGCTCGCGGGACCGTACCGAACCGTCCGGGGTCCGCGTGTTGTTGAAGAAGACGAAGTGGTCCTCGCTCAGCACTCTGTTGCCCGTGCAGACGAGGGCGCAGACGTCCAGGGCGACCGAACCCGACCAGGACATGCCGAGCACGTTGTGGTCCGCCGCGGGAACGGGCTCGGGCGCCTGCCGCGCGGGCGCCGCAGCGGCGCCGCCGCCGAGCCGGCCGCGAAGCCCGTACTGGCGGAGCAGATCGACCAGATCCGTTCCGGGAACCAACTCCAGCGGCTTGCCGTTGGCAAAGGTGTACGACCCCGGCCCGAAGGACGCGGTGGTGACCAGCACCCCCTTGTTCGCCCCCTTGTCCTGGACCGTGCCGTACAGATCACGCACGGCCGTCGGCGGCACCGTGTTCCGGTAGCGCTTGACCTGCACCACGATCCGCCCGCCCCGGATCGGCGCTGGGTCCACCGCCTCCACGTCCACCCCACCGTCGCCCGACCGCCGCGTCGTCACCGCCTCCATGCCCATCGCCCGGAACAGCTCGGCGACCAGGTTCTCGAAGGCGATCGGATCCATCACGAAGAGGTCCGGCTCGTCCTCGTCCGCGTCGCCCGCGTGCCCGCCGTGGCTGACGACACCTCCGCCGACCTCGTCGGGCCGGCGCCCGGGGCGTACCGTCGTCAGCAGGTCGGGCCGTGCCGACAGCTGCCCGCCCAACCCCGAAACCAGACAGTCCACCGCGCTCACCTGCTCCAGCTGCAGCCCGGCGAAAGCGCTACGCGCCGCCGGCACCGTGGCGAGCACGAACCGCGCCTCCTGCCCCGTCACCGGATCGTGGCAGTCCACGAAGCCGTTGACCACGACCGAGTCCAATACGCCGAACTCGTCCGCCGCGTACAGCTCGCGCACCACCAGGAGCAGGCACTGAGCCAGCAGGTCCCGGTACAGCGCACGTCGTTCCGTGACCGGGCGGGGCTTCACCTTGTCCTGGTCCGTGCTCGGCAGGTACTGCACCGCCCGGGCCTCGGGTACCACCGCATATCCGGGCAGTTCCCAGTCCAGCACCAGCTGGCGCGCGGCAGGGTCGTACGCGGCCGCCACCTGCCTCGGCAGTGCCTCGGGCCAGGCCGTCGAGGCGTACAGGGCCGCCGAGAAGTACTCCACGGCCGCCTCGGCGTCGCCCGCGCGCAGTGCGCCGGCCAGGTCGGTGAGTCCGCCGTTGTGTGCCTGCATCCCGGCGAGCTGCTGCGCCGCCCACCGGTCGTACTGCTGGCGGTACGCGTCCAGTTGCTGCCGGCGCTGCGCCTCCGCCGCGTTCGCGGCCTGCCAGGCCTGGGTGTACCGGGCGTGCGCCTCCCGCTCCGCCTGGGCCCGGTGGTTCGAGCCGAGCGTCCAGCCCCTGCTCTGCTGCTGGAAGTCCTCGATGCGGGGCATCGGCACCGGGTGCGCCAGGGCCCCGGGGTCGAAGGGCTGCAGCTGGTCCGGCCGGGCCAGGGCGGATATCCGGAACGCCGGCGCCCGGCAGCCCGCGGCCAACAAGCCCTTGAGCGCGTCGACCTCGGCGTCGAGCTGCGCGGTACGCCGCAGGGCCTCGGCCTCGCGGTACTGCCGGTGGCTCCGGTTCGCGTCCCGTTCGTGGGCACGTCGGCGGCGCTCGGCCTCCCGCTGCTGGATCAGCTGGGTCTGTTGCTGACGGCGCTGCGCCTCCGCCCAGTTCCCGATCAGTCCGCTGCCCGCTCGACGGCTCATCAGCTGCGTTCTCCCCCCACCACGTCCAGAGGGAAAACACTAGTCGGCATTCGGGTGGTACGTCCCCCGGACGTACCACCCGAATGGCCTCGTACCTTCTACAGCGCGGCGCCCGCCAGCGCCGCGACGGCCGCGGGCAGCGGCGCCCCCGAGCCGTCCCGGCGCGGGTCCACGGGCGGCAGCTCGGCCGGAGTGCCGTTCGCCGCCGCCGCGCGGACCGGGGAACCGCCCGCCCAGGCCAGCACCAGGACGTCCTCGCCCTTCAGGAACCGCTGGCAGCGCACGCCGCCGGTGGCCCGTCCCTTGCGCGGGTACTGGTCGAAGGGGGTCAGCTTCCCGGACGTCACCGAGTCGTCCAGCGTCCCGTGCGAGCCCGCCACCGTGAAGACCAGGGCCTCCCGGCCGGGGTCCACCGCCGAGAAGTGGATCACCTTCGCGTCGTCGGCGAGCTTGATGCCCGCCATACCGCCGGCCGGGCGGCCCTGCGGGCGGACCTGGCCCGCCGGGTAGCGCAGCAGCTGGGCGTCGTCGGTGATGAAGACCAGATCCTCCTCGCCCGTGCGCAGCTCGACCGCGCCGACGATCCGGTCACCCTCCTTGAGGGTGATGACCTCCAGCTCGTCCTTGTTCGCCGGGTAGTCCGGCACGACGCGCTTGACCACGCCCTGCTCGGTGCCGAGGGCCAGACCCTGCGAGGACTCGTCCAGCGAGGTCAGGCAGATCACCTTCTCGTCCGCCTCCAGACCGGAGAGGAACTCCGAGACCGGGGCGCCGCCCGCCAGGTTCGGCGCGGCGTGGGTGTCCGGCAGCTGCGGCAGGTCGATCACCGACAGCCGCAGCAGCCGCCCGTACGAGGTGACCGCGCCGATCTCGGCCCGGGCGGTGGCCGCGACCTGCGAGACGATCAGGTCGTGCTTGGCGCGGGCGCCGCCCTCCGACTCGGGCAGCGGTTCGCCGGTCACGGTGCGTGCCAGCAGGCCCGTCGAGGACAGCAGCACGCGGCAGGGGTCGTCCGCGACCTCCAGCGGTACCGCGCCGACCGTCGTGCCCGCCGACTCCAGCAGGACCGTACGGCGCTCGGTGCCGAACTTCTTCGCGACGGCGGCCAGTTCCGTGGAGACCAGCTTGCGCAGCTCGGTGTCGGAGTCCAGGATCCCGGTCAGCTCGTCGATCTCGCCGGTCAGCCGGTCGCGCTCGGACTCCAGCTCCAGCCGGTCGAACTTGGTGAGCCGGCGCAGCGGGGTGTCCAGGATGTACTGGGTCTGGATCTCGCTCAGCGAGAACCGCTCGATCAGCCTGGCCTTGGCCTGGGCGGAGTTCTCGCTGTCCCGGATGAGCCGGATGACCTCGTCGATGTCGATGAGGGCCACCAGCAGGCCCTCGACGAGGTGCAGGCGGTCGCGGCGCTTGGTGCGGCGGAACTCGCTGCGCCGCCGGACGACCTCGAAGCGGTGGTCGAGGTAGACCTCCAGCAGCTCCTTGAGGCCCAGCGTCAGCGGCTGCCCGTCCACCAGCGCCACGTTGTTGATGCCGAAGGACTCCTCCATCGGCGTCAGCTTGTAGAGCTGCTCCAGCACGGCCTCCGGGTGGAAGCCGTTCTTGATCTCGATGACCAGGCGCAGGCCGTGCGAGCGGTCGGTGAGGTCCTTGACGTCGGCGATCCCCTGGAGCTTCTTCGAGCCGACCAGGTCCTTGATCTTCGCGATGACCTTCTCGGGGCCGACCGTGAAGGGCAGTTCGGTGACGACCAGGCCCTTGCGCCGCGCCGTCACGTTCTCCACGGTCACCGTCGCGCGGATCTTGAAGGTGCCGCGGCCGTTCTCGTAGGCGTCCTTGATGCCCGAGAGCCCGACGATCCGGCCGCCCGTGGGCAGGTCGGGACCCGGCACGAAGCGCATCAGCGCCTCCAGGTCCGCGTGGGGGTGGCGGATCAGGTGACGGGCGGCCGCGATGACCTCGCCGAGGTTGTGCGGGGGCATGTTGGTGGCCATGCCGACCGCGATCCCGGACGCGCCGTTGACCAGCAGGTTCGGGTACGCGGCGGGCAGCGCGACCGGCTCGCGCTCCTGGCCGTCGTAGTTCGCGGTGAAGTCGACGGTGTCCTCGTCGATCGACTCCGTCATGAGTGACGTGGCGTCGGCCATCTTGCACTCGGTGTAACGCATCGCGGCCGGCGGGTCGTCGTTGCCGAGCGAGCCGAAGTTGCCGTGGCCGTCGACCAGCGGCAGCCGCATCGAGAAGGGCTGGGCCATGCGCACCAGCGCGTCGTAGATGGACGCGTCGCCGTGGGGGTGGAGCTTGCCCATGACCTCGCCGACGACACGGGCGCACTTCACGTAGCCGCGGTCGGGGCGCAGCCCCATCTCGTTCATCTGGTACACGATGCGGCGGTGCACCGGCTTCATGCCGTCCCGGGCGTCGGGCAGGGCACGGGAGTAGATCACCGAGTACGCGTACTCGAGGAAGGAGCCCTGCATTTCGTCGACGACGTCGATGTCGAGGATCTTCTCCTCGAAATCCTCCGGCGGCGGGGTCTTCGTGCTGCGGCGGGCCATCGCTGCGCGGCTCCTTAACCAAGAATGGGGTGTGCTGGGTGTCTGGCTGGGTGTGGCTGGGTCTGGCTTGGGTCTGGCTGGGTCGGGTGGGTGTCCGGCGGGTATGACGCGGACCATTGTGGCCCGAGGCACCGACAACGCCGACTCCGACCCCGGGGGTCCCCCGGACGGAGTCCAGGGGCGTGACCCGGGAACTTATCCGGCACTCGACGCGCTTGCATACAGTGGCAGGTCTGACAGAAATCTCTGCATCGCGATCGAAGGGACCACATGCCCATGGGTCACACGGCCACAGCCCAGGCCGGCTCCGGCGGCCTGACAGCGACCGAGCACCGGCTGGCCAACGGCCTGCGCGTGGTGCTTTCCGAGGACCACCTGACCCCGGTCGCCGCGGTCTGCCTCTGGTACGACGTCGGCTCGCGCCACGAAGTCAAGGGGCGTACCGGCCTGGCTCACCTCTTCGAGCACCTGATGTTCCAGGGCTCGGCGAGCGTACCCGGCAACGGGCACTTCGAACTGGTCCAGGGCGCCGGCGGCTCGCTCAACGGCACCACCAGTTTCGAGCGCACCAACTACTTCGAGACGATGCCGACCCACCAGCTGGAGCTCGCGCTCTGGCTGGAGGCGGACCGGATGGGGTCCCTGCTGGCCGCCCTGGACGACGAGTCCATGGAGAACCAGCGCGACGTCGTCAAGAACGAGCGCCGCCAGCGGTACGACAACGTCCCGTACGGCACGGCGTTCGAGAAGCTGACCGCCCTGGCGTACCCCGAGGGCCACCCGTACCACCACACCCCGATCGGTTCCATGGCCGACCTGGACGCCGCCTCCCTCGAGGACGCGCGCACCTTCTTCCGCACGTACTACGCGCCGAACAACGCGGTGCTGTCGGTCGTCGGGGACATCGACCCGGAGCAGACGCTCGCCTGGGTCGAGAAGTACTTCGGCACCATCCCCGCGCACGACGGCAAGCAGCCGCCCCGCGACGGCTCGCTCCCCGACGTCATCGGTGAGCAGCTGCGCGAGGAGATCGTCGAGGACGTCCCGGCGCGTGCGCTGATGGCCGCCTACCGGCTGCCGCACGACGGCACCCGCGAGTGCGACGCCGCCGACGTGGCGCTGACCATCCTGGGCGGCGGCGAGTCCTCGCTGCTGCACAACCGGCTCGTGCGCCGCGACCAGACGGCCGTCGCGGCCGGCTTCGGCATGCTGCGGCTCGCCGGGGCGCCCTCGCTGGGCTGGCTGGACGTCAAGACCTCCAGCGGGGTCGAGATCCCCGCCATCGAGGCGGCCGTGGACGAGGAGCTCGCGCGGTTCGCCGCCGAGGGCCCCACGGCCGAGGAGATGGAGCGCGCCCAGGCGCAGCTGGAGCGCGAATGGCTGGACCGGCTGAGCACGGTGGCCGGCCGCGCCGACGAACTGTGCCGCTTCGCGGTGCTGTTCGGCGACCCGCAGCTGGCGCTGACCGCCGTCCAGCGCGTCCTCGACGTCACCGCCGAGGAGGTGCAGGCCGTGGCCGCGGCCCGACTGCGCCCGGACAACCGTGCGGTGCTCGTCTACGAGCCCATCGCCGCAGAAGAGGGCGATGAGCCCGACCAGCACGACGAGAGCGAGGGGGCGGAGCAGTGAGCGACACCGCAGCCGTCACGATGACCTTCCACCCGCGCCCGCAGGCCGGCGAGCCGCAGCCGTGGGCCTTTCCGGCCCCCGACCGCGGGAAGCTGTCCAACGGGCTGACCCTGCTGCGCTGCCACCGGCCGGGCCAGCAGGTGATCGCGGTCGAGGTCAACCTCGCCGCCCCGCTCGACGCGGAGCCCGAGGGCCTGGACGGCGTGGCGACCATCATGGCGCGCGCGCTCTCCGAGGGCACCGACAAGCACTCCGCCGAGGAGTTCGCGGCCGAGCTGGAGCGCTGCGGGGCCACCCTCGACGCGCACGCCGACCACCCCGGCATCCGGGTCTCCCTGGAGGTCCCGGCCTCCCGGCTGCCCAAGGCGCTGGGCCTGCTCGCCGAGGCGCTGCGCGCCCCCGCCTTCGCCGACTCCGAGGTCGACCGGCTGGTGCGCAACCGGCTCGACGAGATCCCGCACGAGCTGGCCAACCCGCAGCGCCGCGCCGCCAAGCAGCTGTCCAAGGAGCTCTTCCCGGCCTCCCTGCGGATGTCCCGGCCGCGCCAGGGCACCGAGGAGACGGTCGCCCGTATCGACTCCACCGCCGTACGCGCCTTCTATGAGGCCCACGTACGCCCGGCCACTGCCACCGCGGTGGTCGTCGGCGACCTGACCGGCATCGACCTGGACGCCGTGCTGGCGGACACCCTGGGCACCTGGACGGGCAACGCCGCCGAGGCGCTCCCGGTGCCCGCGGTGACCGCCGACGACACCGGCCGCGTGGTCATCGTGGACCGGCCCGGAGCGGTCCAGACGCAGCTGCTGATCGGGCGGATCGGGCCGGACCGCCACGACCGGGTCTGGGCGGCCCAGGTGCTGGGCACGTACTGCCTGGGCGGCACCCTCACCTCCCGCCTGGACAAGGTGCTGCGCGAGGAGAAGGGGTACACGTACGGCGTGCGCGCCTTCGGCCAGGTGCTGCGCTCCACCGCGGACGGCAAGGGCGCCTCGATGCTCGCCATCAGCGGCTCGGTGGACACCCCCAACACGGGGCCGGCGCTGGACGACCTCTGGAAGGTGCTGCGCACCCTCGCGGAAGGCGGTCTGACCGACGCCGAACGTGACGTGGCCGTACAGAACTTGGTGGGCGTGGCCCCGCTGAAGTTCGAGACGGCGGCCTCGGTGGCCGGCACGCTGGCCGATCAGGTCGAGCAGGAGCTGCCGGACGACTACCAGGCGCAGTTGTATGCGCAGCTCGCCGAAACCGGCACGGTGGAGGCCACTTCGGCGGTCGTGAAGGCCTTCCCGGCGGACCGGCTGGTGACGGTCCTGGTGGGCGACGCGGCGCTGATCGAGGAGCCCGTGCGGGCGCTCGGGATCGGTGACGTCACGGTCGTCGCCAACTGACGGCCTCATGAGCGTCAACTGACGGCCATTTGAGGCGTATGTGCAAGGGGCTCTGGCGGCTTGTCCGTCAGGGCCCTTTTTGTCTGTTTAGTGGTGAGGTTGCTTTTATGTGATGTGGCGTACGCAACAAAAAGCCGTGTCTGTTTGGCGATTGACTGATGATCCGCCTAGCGTCGGCCGTGCTGTCCGTCAGTTGTGCCCGCCGCACCCGCGGCACCGGGCAGCGATCGCCGAGTCCCCGTCAGGCGCGAGCCTGGGGAGCCGGGGACCCACATGAGTCCCTGGGGTGAATCGGACCCCCTCGCAAGAGGAGGCCCGTAGGAGACCTTCCTGCTCCGAACCCGTCAGCTAACCCGGTAGGCGAGAAGGAAGGAAAGGATCAAACCCTTCATGGCGTTTGGCAGTCGTCCCGCTGGTTCCGGCAAGCACCGTGGTTCCAGCCGCCTGAGCAAGAAGACCGCCGGTTACGCCGGTATCGCCGCGATCGCCACGACGGGTGTCGTCGGCTCCCTCGCCGCCCCGGCCTTCGCCGCGGACAACCACAGCAGCTCCGCCCCGGAGAACGGGCTGGGTGCCGTGGTCGTCGCCGAGGACCTCGCGGGCGATCTCGCCGACCAGGCCGAGTCCCAGCAGCGCCTCGCCGACCAGGCCGCCGCCAAGGCCCAGGCCGAGGCCGAGGCCAAGCAGAAGGCCGCCGAGGCCAAGCGCCTCGCCGAGGCCAAGGCGAAGGCCGAGCGCGACGCCGCCGAGCGCGCCGCCCGCGAGGAGGAGCGCAAGCGCCTCAACACCTTCGTGTCGCCGCTCGACAGCTCGTACGTCAGCACGCAGTACAAGGCGGGCGGCGGCATGTGGTCCTCCGGCAGCCACACGGGCATCGACTTCCACGCCGCCTCCGGCACCTCGGTCCACGCGGTGGGCTCCGGTACCGTCGTCGAGGCCGGCTGGGGCGGCGCGT
The DNA here is from genome assembly GCF_053610945.1 of Streptomyces sp. NPDC054849. Classification (NCBI taxonomy): domain Bacteria; kingdom Bacillati; phylum Actinomycetota; class Actinomycetes; order Kitasatosporales; family Streptomycetaceae; genus Streptomyces; species Streptomyces sp. NPDC054849. The sequence goes on along the minus strand of NZ_JBSGZI010000051.1, from coordinate 33,436 downwards.
ACGGCAACAACGTCGTCATCAAGCACAACGACGGTTCGTACACGCAGTACGGTCACCTGCTCTCGCTGAGCGTCTCCGTCGGCCAGCAGGTCACCCCCGGCCAGCAGATCGGCCTGTCGGGCTCCACCGGCAACTCCAGCGGCCCGCACCTGCACTTCGAGGCCCGCACGGGCTCGCAGTACGGCTCGGACGTCGACCCGATCGCGTACCTGCGCTCGCACGGCGTCAGCCTCTGACTCCGTCCCGCACCGCTTCACCGAAGACCCCGGCTCCCCGAGCCGGGGTTTTTGTGTTGCATCTTCGTGCAAATGTTTCGTATTTCCGGCCGCTCTCGGAAATTATCGTGTGTTCCCATAGAGTTGCAGCGCACGCATGGGCGTGCGAGGGGACTGGCAGTCGGAAATAGGCGGAGGTTCGGTCTTGCGTATTCCTGCGCACGCGGTATGCACAGCAATCCGCGACGACATCGTCTCCGGGGTGTTCGAACCGGGCAGTCGGCTGACCGAGGAGGTGCTGGCCCGCCGGTACGGAGTCTCGCGCGTCCCGGTCCGCGAGGCGCTGCGGACCCTGGAGTCCGAGGGGTTCGTGACCACGCGCCGCCATGCGGGGGCCTGCGTGGCCGAGCCGACCGAGCAGGAGGCCGCGGACCTCCTGGAGGTACGGATGCTTCTGGAGCCCCTGGCGGCCGCCCGGGCGGCCCGGCGTCGCACCGAGGCGCACCTCAAGGTGTTGCGCGGGCTGGTCAGACTGGGGCAGGAGCGCGCCAGGCGCGGCCAGGGGGAAGATCTGCGGTCCTTGGGCGGCTGGTTCCACGAGACGCTCGCGCAGGCGTCCGCCAGCCCCGGGCTGATCGCGCTGCTGACGCAGATGCGGCACAAGATCGCGTGGATGTACGTGGTGGAGGCGCCGGCCCGGCCCGTGGAGTCCTGGGCGGAGCACGGCGCGATCGTGGACGCGGTGGCGCGCGGGGACGCCGAGCGGGCGCGGGCGCTGACGGCGGTGCACGCCGACCGGACGGCGGGGGCGCACCGGCCGCGGCTCCGCCCGGCGGTGAGCACTTCGCAACCTGCCGTAAACATGTCGAGCGGCCGGCATTAACAGAAGCCGTATACAAAGAGTGGAATGGCGGGAATTCGCTGCGCTGCGGCGAGGTGGTTGCAATCCCGGGTCAAATCGCCGTGCCGAATTCCTGCGAGCTTGATGCCGGGGGGCCTGAATTCGGGTGGTCGGCTGATTCTCTGCGCCGAGCCGCATTTCCCGGGTTTCGATTCCTCCGGGCCCGATGCCGGGGCGGGCCCGGATCGGCGTGTCTGGATCGGGTGGGCTCGTCAGGGCCGGGCTCGTGGCTCGTTACGCCCGGGCTCGTTACGGCCGGGCCGTTCAGGCCGGGGGCCAGGCGCTCGCCGGCCCGCCGTCCGGTCGGGGCGGGGCCTGCGCCGGCTCACACGCCGTCAGGGCCGGACGGGAGCCGGAGGGCTCCCGGGCCGGCCCTCGGCGGGCGGGGAGGCCCGCCGAGGGCGGGCGGGCGGCAGGCCGGCTTCGGGCGGGCGGATGGGAGGTCTGTCCCGGCGGGTGAGGAGGCCCGCCGGGACGGACCGCCGAGGGAGGCCCCGCCGGGGGGAGGGGCCTCCCGCAGGGGTGGTCCGATGATCCGCGCGCAGAGCCCCGCCGGTGCCCGGCGCGGAAACGGCGAAGCCGCGGTCCCCGGGGCGTCGGGGGCCGCGGCTCGCCCTGGTCCTGCGTGGGTCGAACCCGAAGGGTCAGACGGTCTCGGGGAGCTCCTCGAGACCCTCGGCGACGAGCTTCGCGAGGCGGTCCAGCGCGGCCTCCGCACCCTCGGCCTCGGAGGCGAGGACGATCTCTTCGCCGCCCTGGGCGCCCAGACCCAGAACCGCCAGCATGGAGCCGGCGTTGACGGGGTCGCCGCCGGACTTCGCGATGGTCACCGGGACGCCGGAGGCGGTCGTCGCACGGACGAAGATCGAGGCGGGACGAGCGTGCAGGCCCTCGGCCCAACCGACGTTGACGCGGCGCTCTGCCATGGTGATGCCCTTCAGGTTCTTACGGTTGTCTAGACCAGTCTCTCACGACACCCGGAATGCTCCGACCGGCCTTCGGCCGGAATCTTCCGCCATTCGACTTCCCCAGCTTGCACTGATTTGCCCGCTGGTGCCGCATGCGCCGCGCGAGCGCTGCCCGGCCCGGTCCGGCCGTAAGGTAGGCCCATGACCATCGAGTCGGACCCCTCGTACCCGGCCCACTGGGAAGCCGATGTCGTCCTTCGCGACGGCGGCACCGCCCGGATCAGGCCCATCACCACCGAGGACGCGGGCCGGCTCGTCAGCTTCTACGAGCAGGTCTCGGACGAGTCGAAGTACTACCGCTTCTTCGCCCCCTACCCCCGGCTCTCCGACCGCGACGTGCGCCGCTTCACGCACCACGACTTCGTGGACCGGGTCGGCCTCGCGGCGACCATCGGCGGGGAGTTCATCGGCACCGTCCGCTACGACCGCATCGGCGCCGACGGCCGGCCCGCCTCCGCGCCCGCCGACGAGGCCGAGGTCGCCTTCCTCGTCCAGGACGCCCACCAGGGCCGCGGCGTCGCCTCCGCCCTCCTCGAACACATCGGCGCGGTGGCCCGGGAGCGCGGCATCTGCCGGTTCGCCGCCGAGGTGCTGCCCGCCAACACCAAGATGATCAAGGTGTTCACCGACGCCGGCTACCAGCAGAAGCGCAGCTTCGAGGACGGCTCCGTCCACCTCACCCTCGACCTCGAACCCACCGCCGAGTCCCTCGCCGTGCAGCGCGCCCGCGAACAGCGCGCCGAGGCCCGCTCGGTGCAGCGACTGCTGGCCCCCGGCTCCGTGGCCGTCATCGGAGTCAGCCGCTCCGGCGCGGGCGTGGGCGCGGCCGCGCTGCGCAACCTGCGGGACAGCGGCTTCCACGGCCACCTCTACGCCGTCAACGAAGCCGTCACGCGCGACCTGCTCGACGGCGTACGCGCCTACCGCAGCGTCGAGGCCGTCGGCGCCCCGGTCGACCTCGCGGTGATCGCGGTTCCGGCGGACCGCGTCCCCGACGCCGTGGCCGCCTGCGGCGAGCACGGGGTGCAGGGGCTCGTCGTCCTGTCCGCCGGATACGGGGACAGCGGCCCGGCCGGACTCGCCCGCCAGCGCGAACTGGTGCGGCAGGTGCGCTCCTACGGCATGCGGCTGATCGGTCCCAACGCCTACGGCGTGATCAACACGGCGCCGGAGGTGGAGCTCAACGCCTCGCTGACCCCCGCGCCGATGCCGATGCGGGGCCGGATCGGCCTGTTCACGCAGTCCGGGGCGATCGGGATCGCCCTGCTCTCCGCGCTGCTCCGGCGCGGCGAAGGACTGTCGTCCTTCGTCTCCGCGGGGAACCGGGCCGACGTCTCCGGCAACGACATCCTGCAGTACTGGTACGACGACGAGACGACCGACGTCGCCCTGATGTACCTCGAAACCCTCGGCAATCCCCGGAAGTTCAGCCGCCTCGCGCGCCGCACCGCGGCCGTGAAGCCGGTGGTCGTCGCCAAGGGCGGCCGCCACACCCCGGCCGGGCACGTCGTCCCCGACACCAGGCTGCCGGAGGCCACCGTCTCCGCCCTGCTGCGGCAGGCCGGTGTCATCCGGGTCGACACGGTCACCGAGTTGGTGGACGTCGGCCTCCTGCTGGCCGGGCAGCCGCTGCCCGCCGGGCCCCGGATCGCGATCCTGGGCAACTCCGAATCCCTCGGCGTCCTCACCTACGACGCCTGCCTGACCCAGGGCCTGCGGCCGCTGCCACCGCTGGACCTGACGACGGCGGCCTCGCCCGAGGACTTCCGCGCCGCCTTGGCCGCCGCGCTCGCCTCCGACGACTGCGACGCGGTGGTGGTCACGGCCATTCCGTGGGTGAGCGAGCACGCGCTGGCCGACGACCTGGCGGACGCGCTTCGGGAGGCCGTGGCCGAGCATCCGGGCAAGCCCGTCGCCGTGGTGCACGTGGAACTCGGCGAGCTGGTCGAAGCTCTTTCCGCCGCGCGGGGCTCTTCCCCCACCCCCTCCCTGCCCGACGCGCCGGAAACGGCGCTGCGCCCCCCGGGGGCTCCTCCCCGGACCCCGTACGGGCCCTCCGCCCCCGTGCCCCCCCGCGCGGGGCGGGTCGGAGCGGACCGGATCCCCAGCTATCCCGCCGCCGAGCGGGCTGTACGGGCCCTCGCCGAAGCCGTCCGGTACGGGCAGTGGCGGCGGGCACTCGCCGAGGTCGGGCAGGTGCCCGAGTACGAGGACATAGACGAGGCCGGTACCGCCGCCCAGCTGGCCGGTCTGCTGGCGGACGTCGACGGCGGGGCCGTGCTGACCCTGACCGACTGGGACGCCCGCGAGCTGCTCGCGCGGTACGGGATCCGCGTCCTGCCCACCCTGCCCGCCCCGAGCCCCGACGCGGCGGTCCGGGCCGCCGGGATCCTGGGCTATCCGGTGGCCCTGAAGACCACCGCCCCGCACCTGCGCCACCGCGCCGACCTGGGCGGCGTACGGCTCGACCTCAGACACGAGGCCGAGCTGAGGCGCTCGTACGAGGAGGTCACCGAGCTGCTCGGGAAGCCGGCCGAGCTTCAGCCGGTGGTGCAGGCGATGGTGCCGCGCGGCGTCGACACCGTGATCCGCTCCGTGATCGACCCGGCGGCGGGCGCCGTCCTCTCCTTCGGGCTGGCCGGCGTCGCCTCCGAGCTGCTCGGGGACACCGCCCACCGGCTCGTCCCCGCCACCGACCGCGACGCCGCCGGACTGATCCGGTCCATCCGGGCGGCCCCCCTCCTCTTCGGCTGGCGCGGCAGCGACCCTGTGGACACCCCGGCGCTGGAGGAACTGCTCCTGCGGGTGTCACGCCTCGTCGACGACCACCCCGAGGTGGTCGGGGTCTCCCTGGAGCCGGTGGTCGTCGCCCCCGAGGGCCTGTCCGTGCTCAGCGCCACCGTCCGCGTGGCGCACCCGCCCGCCCGCGGCGATCTCGGTCCGCGCACCCTCCCCAGTTACTGACCGGGTACGGCGCGGCCTGAGGGCACCGGAGGGGCCTTAGGATGGACCTCATGGCGAAATCCGGTACGACGACCCAGGGGCTGCGCACGGCGATCGAGCGCAGCGGCTACTACCCGGCCCTCGTGGCCGAGGCCGTGGAGGCCGCGGTGGGCGGCGAGCCGATTTCGTCGTACCTGGTCCACCAGGAGACGACCTTCGACTCCAACGAGGTGCGCCGCCACGTCACCGTGCTGGTGCTGACCGGCAACCGCTTCATCGTGAGCCACACCGACGAGCAGGCCGCCGACGCCGGGTCCCCGTCCCCGTACGCGACCACCTCCACCGAGTCGGTCAAGCTCTCCAGCATCTCCTCCGTGGTGCTGAGCCGCGTCGTCGCCAACCCGGAGTCCTACACCCCCGGCACCCTGCCCCGCGAGGTCGTCCTGACCATCGGCTGGGGCGCGGTCTCGCGGATCGACCTGGAGCCGGCAGCCTGCGGCGACCCGAACTGCGACTCCGACCACGGCTACACCGGCAACTCCACCGCCGACGACCTCAGCCTGCGGGTCAGCGAGGCCGGTGACGGCCCGGAGGCCGTGCGCCAGACCCTGGTCTTCGCCCAGGCGCTCAGCGAAGCCACGGCGGCCACTTCGACCTCCGCCCGCTGATGGCGTACTCCGCGGCGCAGGACTGGCCCGAGCCGGAGCTGCTGGACCTGGCCGGTGCCCCCGTCCCGGAGTACGGCACCGGGTCGCTCGCCGACCTGCTGCCCACGCTCGTGGCCGGCCAGGGCGTCCCGGGCTTCACCGCCGCCATCGCCGAGCTGACCCCGGCCGACCGGAACTGCGTGTTCCTGGTCGACGGCATGGGCTGGGAGCAGATCAAGGCCCACCCGGACGAGGCTCCGTACCTCACCTCGCTCCTAGGCAGCTCGCGCGGTGGCACCGGCCGCCCGATCACCTCGGGCTTCCCCGCGACCACCGCCACCTCGCTGGCCTCCGTCGGCACCGGCCTGCCGCCCTCCCGCCACGGCCTGCCCGGCTATGCCGTGCGCAATCCCGCCACCGGCGAGCTGATGAACCAGCTCCGCTGGCATCCGTGGACCCAGCCCAAGCCCTGGCAGCCGTACCCGACGGTCTTCCAGCAGGCCGACAAGGCCGGTGTGGCGACCGCCCAGGTGTCCTCGCCCGCCTTCCAGACCACCCCGCTCACCAAGATCGCACTGAGCGGCGGCACCTTCCACGGACGGATGACGGGCGAGGAGCGGATGGACCTCGCGGCGATCCAGCTCGCGGCCGGCGACCGCTCGCTCGTCTACACGTACTTCAGCGAGCTCGACGGGGCCGGCCACCGCCACGGCGTGGACTCCGACGCCTGGCGCGGCCAGCTGATGCTCGTCGACCGGCTCGTCCAGCGGCTCGCGGAGCAGCTGCCGCCGCGCACAGCGCTGTACGTGACCGCGGACCACGGCATGGTCGACGTCCCCTTCGACGAGGACTCCCGGATCGACTTCGACGAGGACTGGGAGCTGGGCGCCGGCGTGGCCCTGCTGGGCGGCGAGGGCCGGGCCCGGCACGTGTACGCGGTGCCGGGCGCGCAGGCCGACGTGCTGACCGTGTGGCGCGAGGTGCTCGGCGACCGGTTCTGGGTCGCGAGCCGCGAAGAGGCCCTGGAACTGGGCTGGTTCGGGGTGCCGGGGGAGTGCGACGAGCGCGTGCTCGGGCGGATCGGCGACGTGGTCGCGGCCGCCCAGGCCGACGTCGCGATCACCGCGTCGCGCAACGAGCCGAACGAGTCCGCGCTCGTCGGCATGCACGGCTCCATGACCGCGGCGGAGCAGCTGGTCCCCCTGCTCGAGATCCGCAGCTGACGCGCGTCTGGCCCGACCCGCCCCCCGTCCACGCTTGTTCCGCGGCCGCACCCGGCCGCCCGGCCACCACCCTGCCCACGAGCCGAAAGGTCCTGTACTCCCCATGCCCGAGCTGGTGTTCTTCTCCGGAACGATGGACTGCGGAAAGAGCACGCTGGCGCTCCAGATCGCGCACAACCGCGACGCGCGGGGACTCCAGGGCGTGATCTTCACCCGTGACGACCGTGCGGGCGAGGGCAAGCTCTCCTCCCGCCTCGGCCTCGTCACCGAAGCGGTCGAGGCGCCGGAGGGCATGGACCTGTACGCGTACCTGGTCGCTCAGCTGTCGAAGGGCGGCAAGGCGGACTACGTGATCGTGGACGAGGCGCAGTTCCTGGCCCCTGAGCAGATCGATCAGCTGGCCCGGATCGTGGACGACCTCGGGCTGGACGTCTTCGCCTTCGGTATCACCACCGACTTCCGTACGAAGCTGTTCCCGGGCTCGCAGCGCCTGATCGAGCTCGCGGACCGCCTGGAACAGCTCCAGGTGGAGGCCCTGTGCTGGTGCGGCGCCCGCGCCACGCACAACGCCCGTACGGTGGGCGGGGCGATGGTGGTCGAGGGCGCCCAGGTCGTGGTCGGCGACGTGAACCGCCCGGCGGAGGAGATCGGCTACGAGGTCCTCTGCCGCCGCCACCACCGCAAGCGGATGACGAGCGCGGCGGCCCACGCGGGCGCCCTCTCCCCGGACGTCCTCCCGGTCAACCACGCCTGACCGTAAGCAAACCCCGCGCCCTCCGGACAGCGAACCCCGGTCCACCCGGTCCGGGCATGGCTGCTCGGGCTGCTCGCCTCGTGCCTCGTCCGTGCTTCCGGCGTCCCGTTACGGGGTCGGGGAAGCGGTCAATCCGTCGACGAGTCGGGCGAATGCGCTGCGCTGTCGATCAGTCAGGGCGGCGTAGAGCGGCGCCTGCAGTTCGTCGGTGAGTTGCTCTGCACGCCGCCAACGCGGGATCAGGGTTGCGGCGACGGGATGTGGCTCCCGCCAGCCGTAGTGGGCCGCCTGCTCGACGCCGAGGTTGACGACCATCGCTGCTCGGGCGCTCAGGCCGCTCAGGCGCACCGCCGCCAGATGGCAGGCGCCACGGTGTTCCCGCAGTACGTGCACGCGTTGCATGGCCGCACCGACCGGGTCGTCGTCGGGGCAGGCCTGCGCGCGCCAGCCGGCGAACAGGGGCAGCGCGGCGGCGTCGGCGGCGTCGATCAGATGTTGTGCCAAGCGGTTGAAGTGCTCCACGTCGACGTCGGCGGGGACGTGGGCGCGCCCCCAGGACCGCACGGCCTGTGCGTAGCAGGCGGCGGCTTCCTCCGCCGGCATCACGGGCCGTCCTGCCTCCCAGCCGGTGATCACCAGCTCGGGGCCGAGGAATCCCTGTACCGCTTGGACCACCGAGGCCGGTGCCTCACCGAGCACCCCGAACCGTCCGCGGCAGTAGAAGCCCCGTCCTGGGGGGAACCCGGCACGCAGGCCGACGGCGGCGGTCGCCTCGTCGGACATGAACTCGTCACCGAAGTCGTGGAGGGGCCGTGCCACTGCGGCGATGCAATCGAGGATTTCCATGCGCCGAAGGTCGCTCACGCCCACTCAACAGGTCAAGGGGATGATTCCTGAGGGAACCCTTTAGGTAATCTATCGAGTCATGCTGGATATCCGCCGTCTGTACATGCTCAAGACCGTTGCCGCCAGGGGCTCCATCACCGCGGCCGCCCAGTCGCTGGCGCTGTCCGCCGGTGCCGTGTCCCAGCAGCTGTCCGCACTGCGGAGCGACGTGGGAGTCGATCTGCTGCGCCCCGACGGACGCACCGTGGCGCTGACCGAGGCGGGCCGGGTGCTCCTCGAACACGCCGACCGGATCCTCGCTGCCATGGAGGACGCCGAGAGCGCCCTCGCGGCGGTCAAGGGCACGGTCGGAGCCACCGCCACCCTCGCGGCGCTGCCGTCGACCGTCGCCAGGATCGTGGCCCCCGCGCTGACCGCGCTGGGCTCGCACCACCCACAGCTCACCGTGAACTGTCTGCTCACCGACCAGGCGCAACTGCGGGAACTCACGCTCGGCACCGTCGATGTGGTGCTGGGGCAGCGATATCACCACCTGCCCGCTACCGCGCCGCGGGGCATCGAGGTCTCCCCGCTGCTCGACGATCCGCTGCTCGTCGTCACCGCGGCCGGCCGAGCCGACGAACGGCCCGCCGTCGCGCTGCGGGAACTGGCCACGCATACCCTTACCGTGCCGCCGCCGACAACGGACTGCGGACAGGCCATCCTGCACGCCTGCCACCAGGCCGGCTTCACCCCCACGACGCGCTACATCACCGCCGACATCGCCGCCCAGCTCACCCTGGCACGGGCCGGTCTCGCCACCGCGCTCGTCCCCCGGACGGCCATCGATCCGGCCACACCGGGAATCCGCACGGCGCCCATCGAGGATCGCCCGATCCGGCGCCTCCTGTTCGCCGCGACGCGTCACACCGAGACTGCGAACCCGACGACCACGGCCGTCGTCGCGGCGCTGCGCACAGCGGCGCGGCCGGGTCGCCCCACGCACCTTCCGGCGGTTCAGGACAGGCCGTCGGTGCGCCCCGACTCGGCGACGTAGTTCCCGTACGTACAGCGCGGTGTTGCAGGAGGTGACATGTGCGGCTGCTGTCAGCGCGACACGTGGTAGTCCTCCGGAGGCCGGCGGCTTCCGATTCGGTCGATGGGCCACTCGTTGTCGGATGGTTTGAATATCCTCCTTCAGTGGACCAGCTGATCGCCGAAGACCCGCCCCGCATAGGCCCGTACCGCCTGATCGCCCGCCTGGGGGCCGGAGGCATGGGTCTGGTCTATCTCGGGCGTTCCGAGGTCGGGCGGACCGTGGCCGTGAAGGTCGTGCAGGCCGAGTACGCCGGGAATCCCGAGTTCCGTCGGCGCTTCGCCCGTGAGGTCGCTGCGGCGCGGCGCGTGGGCGGGAGTTGGACGGCCGCCGTGCTCGATGCCGATCCCGACGCCGCCGTGCCCTGGGTGGCGACCCAGTACATCCCGGGGCCCGACCTGCACACGGTCGTCGCCAAGGACTTCGGGCCGTTGCCCGAGCACTCGGTCCACACGCTCGCCAACCGCCTCGCCCTCGCCCTGCGGGCCGTGCACGAGGCGGGGCTGATCCATCGCGACCTCAAACCGTCCAACGTCCTCGTCACCGTCGACGGCCCTCGTGTCATCGACTTCGGCATCGCGCGGGCGATGGACAGCCTCGCCGGGGACAGCCTGCACACCCGCACCGGCATGCTCATCGGCTCGGCCGGCTTCATGTCGCCGGAGCAGGTCCGCGGACGCGAACTCACCCCGGCCAGCGACGTCTTCTGCCTCGGTGCCGTCCTCGTCTACGCCGCCACCGGGCGCCTTCTCTTCGGCGCCCGGGACACCGGCCTGAACGCCCATCTGTTCCGGGTCGCCGAGGAGGAGCCGGACCTGACCGGCGTACCGGAGACCCTGCTCGACCTCGTACGCGCCTGCCTGGACAAGGACCGGGCCAAGCGGCCCACTCCCCAGCAGGTGGCCGCGGCCACGGCGAAGGACCAGGCCTCGGAGTGGCTGCCGGGCACGGTGCTGGCGCAACTGGGTCGTCATGCGGCCCGGTTGCTGGATTACGCCCCCGAGACGCGCGCCGGGACACCCGCCGAGCCGCGCGCCGGGACACCCGCCGAGCGGCGCGCCGGGACACCCGCCGACGCCTCCGCCGGGACGTCCTCCGAGACGCGCGCCGGGACACCCGCCGACGCCTCCGCCGAAACCCCCTCCCCGCAGCCGGCCCCCCGCACCCCGTCCGCCGAGCCCCTGCCGCCGCCCCCGCCGCCCGCGTATGCCCCGAAGTCCCCGGCGCACTTCGGCCCCGCGCAGGGATTCGGACCCCCGCCGGGCCCGCTCCCCGGCGCCTGGCCCGCGGCCCCGCCCCCGGTACCCTCCCTCCAGGACGCGCAGCCGCCGCACCCCAGGCGCTGGTGGGGCCTGGCGGTGATCGCGCTGGCGCAGCTGATGGTGCTGCTCGATGCGACGACCTTCAACACGGCCATGGCGTCCGCCCAGCAGGACCTGAACCTTCCCGCCGGCGACATGACTCTGGTCTTCCACGCCCATCTGCTCGCGTTCGGCGGCCTGCTGCTGCTCGGCGGACACCTCGCGGACCTGATGGGGCACAGGACCGCATTGATCATCGGACTGGCCGGATGCGCGGCGGCCTCCGCGCTCGGCGGCTCGGCCGGCGATACCACCACGCTGGTCTGCGCCCGCGTGCTGCAGGGCGTCTTCGCCGCGCTGCTGACGCCGGCCGCCCTCGCCCTGGTGGCCACCGGCTTCCCCGATCCCCGGGAACGCGGCAGGGCCTTCGGGATCTACGCCGCGATCGCGGCCGGCGGTTCCGCACTCGGCCTGGCCACGGGCGGATGGCTGCTGGAAGCCCTGGCCTGGAGGTGGTGCATGTACGCGGGCCTCCCCCTCGCCGTGATCGCCCTGATCGGCGCGCTCACCCTGCTGCACGACCGCCCGGGCCCTACCGGCGCCCGCCTCGACGTTCCCGGTGTGCTGCTCGGCACCGGCGGCTCCCTCGCCCTCACCTACGGCCTCGGCCAGGTCGGGCAGACCGGCTGGACCTCCCTCCTGGTCCTCGGCCTGATCGCGGTCGGCGTCCTCCTGCTCGGCGCCTTCCTGTGGTGGCAGACCAGGGCGTCGAGCTCGTTGCTGTCGCCGTCCTTCGTCAGCGACCGCAACCGCATCGGCTGCGTCCTCGTCCTGTTCCTGGCCGGCGTCGGCACCGTCGCCTCCTTCCCGTCGATCGACTTCTACGTGCAAAGCGTGCTCGACCTCTCCCCGGCCATGGCCGGGGCCGCCTTCCTCCCCTCGGCAGCCGCCGCCGTCCTCGCCGCCCAGGTCTCCGGCCGCCTGCTGCACCTGGTCCCGCCCCGCGTCCTGATCGCGCCGGGCCTGGTGCTCGCGGCCCTCGGACACCTGCTCCTGACCTTCCTCGAAGTCGGCGGCGCCTACACGACCCACGTGCTGCCCGGCATGCTCCTCACCGGCTCCGGCCTCGGCCTCGCCTTCACGCCGCTCTTCGCCACCGTCACCGCCGCCGTCGCCCCGCAGTTCTCCGGGGGGACCTCGGCGACCGTCATCGCCGGACAGGACCTGGGCGGCGCGTTCGGCGGGGCGGTGCTCAGCGCCGTCATCACGGCCCGCCTGGCCGACGGGTACCTGCCGACCGAGTCGATCACCGGCGAACTGCTCGGGGGATACACCGGCACCCTTTGGTGTGCGTTCGGCGCCACGCTGCTCGCGGCCGTCGCCGCCGGGCTGATGATCACAACCGGCGCGGCCCGGGACGACGCACCGCCGGTGCCCACGGGAGCCCGGTGAGGTGCGCGGCAGGCCGGCCGGCCCCGTGGTGACCGGCGCTGCGCGTGTGCGCCGCTGAGGGTGGAGAGGCGAGACGGGTCAGCGGAACGCGTCGAGGTGTCCGCGCACCCGGTCGGCGCGGCACGACCCCTCCCGCCGGGCCGTCGTGCTCTGGTCCGCCCTCGCGGCCGCGGTCGCCGCGCCCCTCCTCGCCTTCGGCCTCGGCCGGTCACTGGCGTTGATGACCCTGGCGGCCGCCCTGGCCGGAGCCGGCCAGGGGGCCTGCCGCCCCGCCTTCCAGGCGCTCACCGCAGAGGTCGTCGACGCCGGCCGCAGGCAGCAGGCCAACGCCGCCATGACCCTCGCGGTACGGACCTCCACACTGGCCGGTCCCACCCTGACCGCGCTGCTGGCGGCCTTCGTCGACGTCGGGACGCTGCTGCTGGGGATCGGCCTGCTGTGGCTGGTCGCCGCACTCCTCCCGGGCCGCGGCGCCGCCACCGGACCGTCCGCCGCCACCGGACCGTCCGCCGCCACCGGACCGTCCGCGGCATCCGGACCGTCTGCCGCCACGTCACCTCACGGGCCCGCGCCACGCGCCTCGTTCCGCGCCGATCGCGTTGGGCTACTCCGCCACCAGCGTCGCCCTGCCCCTGATCAGCCGCGACCGTTACGGCACCGAGTGGGTCCTGGCCGCGGCCATGACGGCCTACACCGTGGGCGCGCTCGGCGGGGCCCTGGTCACCTCCCGGGTGGCGGCCCCGCTCCCAGGGATGGACCGCCTTCGCCGGACTGGCCGTGTACGGCGTCGCGCCGCTGAGCCTGATGCTGCCAATCCACCCGGCCGTGGTGATCGCCGCCTACGTCGCCGCCGGCATCGGGATCGAGCTGTTCAACGTCCCTTGGTTCACCGCCACCCAGCGCGAGGTCGCGCCGGACAAGCTGGCCCGCGTCTCCTCCCTGGACTTCCTCGTGTCCTACGGCCTCGCCCCGGTCGGCCTGGCTCTGATCGACCCCGGCCATCGCCGCCTTCGGCGTCACCCCGGTGCTCGCCGTGTGCGCCGCGGCCTGCTTCCTCGTCCCCGCCGCGGCCGCACTCGTGCCCACCGCCCGCCACTTCGGCCGGAAGCCGGAGCCCGGGACACACTGAGCGGACGGCCCCGGCCGGTCATGAGGCGCCGCGCCGCCACCGCCGCCACCCGTCCGGCCGGCCCGACGGCAAGCCGGACGCGCCACCGCCGCTCAGGGCCGTGACCGTACGAGGGCGAAGACCGCGCCCTCCGGGTCCGCGACCGTGGCCTGCCGCCCGCGCAGGCCCTCCCTGGGCGGGTCGACGACGCGGCCGCCGAGCCGGACGACCCGGGCCGCGGCCGCGTCGGTGTCCTCCACTTCGAAGTACGCCATCCAGTGCGGCCCCCGGTCGTGCGGCAGCGAGCGGCCGACGCCGTGCACGGCGGCCACCGGGCGCCCCTCCAGGTGGAGGGTGAGGTAGTCGAAGTCGTCGGAGGCCGTGGCGTGCGTCTGCGCCTCGTGGCCGAAGACGTGCTCGTAGAACTTGCCGACCGTCGAAGTGTCCTGGGTGACCAGCTCGTTCCAGACGGGGGTGCCCGGCTCGCCGTGCAGCCGGGTTCCCATGCGGGTCTGCGCCTGCCACAGCCCGAAGATCGCGCCCAGCGGGTCGGAACAGATCGCCACCCGCCCCGCGATGCCGGCGTCCAGGGGACCCACCGCCACCGTGCCGCCGCAACTGCGGACCGCCTCCGCGGTCGCGTCGGCGTCGTCCGTGGCCAGGTACGTCGTCCACGCCACCGGAAGATGCCGGTCCGGCGGCATTTCGCCGATGCCGGCCACCTCGTGGCCGTTCAGCACGGCGCGGACGTACGGGCCGAGCTGCTCGGGACCGGGTACGTACTCCCAGCCGAACAGGTCGGCGTAGAAGTCCTCGGTGGTCCCGAGGCCGTGCACCATGAGGCTCACCCAGCACGGGGTGCCGGGCGTGCGCCGGGTTGCTTCCGCTGCCTCGGTCATGTCAGCCGTCTCCTCCGTCGTGCCGCTTACCCGTGCTGATGCTTCCACTCCCGAGGACTCGGCGCGCCCCGACCGGGCCGCATTACGGGTGCCCGGGGCGGAGTTGACCGGATCGGTGCGGCCCACCGACGACGGCCCTGTGACGAGGGTTGCGGGCGGGGAGGAAGATGGCCGGCATGACTGCGAAATCTGCGATCCTTCCCGCCGCCGAACTGAGGAACGAGCTGGCGGGTGCCCGGCCGCCGGTGCTGTTGGACGTCCGCTGGCAGCTGGGCGGCCCCGACCAGCGGCCCGCCTACGAGGCCGGACACCTGCCCGGCGCGGTGTATGTCGACCTCGACCGCGAACTGGCAGGTCCGGCCGGGGCGGGCGGCCGGCACCCGCTGCCGGACCCGGAGGCCTTCGGCGCGGTGATGCGGCGGGCCGGGGTTTCGGCGGACGTGCCCGTCGTCGTGTACGACGGCGGCCAGGGCTGGGCGGCCGCCCGGGCGTGGTGGCTGCTGCGCTGGACAGGTCACCCGAACGTGCGAGTGCTGGACGGCGGCTTGCCCGCGTGGACGGCGGAAGGGGGCGCCGTGACGGCCGAACGAGTGACTCCCCTGGAGGGCGATTTCAAGCCAACTCCGGGGGCGGTCGGACTGCTGGACGCGGACGCGGCGGCCGCCCGGGCCCGTGCAGGAGTTCTCCTGGACGCCCGTGCGGGAGAGAGGTACCGCGGCGAGGTCGAGCCGATCGACCCGGTCGGCGGCCACATCCCGGGCGCCCTGTCGGCTCCGACCACGGAGAACGTGGGCCCGGACGGCCGTTTCCTGCCGCCGGACGCACTGCGTGCCCGCTTCGAGGGGCTCGGCGCGTCCGAGGGGACACCGGTGGGCGTGTACTGCGGCTCGGGAGTCTCCGGAGCCCATGAGGTGCTCGCGCTGGAGGTGGCAGGCATCGCGTCCGACCTCTACGCGGGCAGCTGGTCGGAGTGGTCCTCGGACCCGGGGCGCCCTGTGGTCACGGGCCCGGATCCCCAGTAGGCGGCCCGGGGCCGGGTGCCTGTGCGGGGGCGCTCCCCGCAGGGAGTCGCACGCACATCTGCCCGGCTCTCCGGCCCTCGTCACGTTCGGCGTCCGAGGAGACGACCCGGCGCGCGGGCCCCTGCCAGGGCCCAGCCGGCCCGCTCACTGGTCGCCGAACCGTTCAGCCCGCCGCCTCAGGCGTCGGCGACTGCGCTACTCCTGCTTCTTGCGGCGGGTGCCGAAGACGATCTCGTCCCAACTCGGCACCGCCGCACGGCGCCCGGGACGGACCCCGTCGGCCTCGGCCTGGCGGTCAGTGGTGCCCGTCAGGCGATCACGGTGGCCCGCCACCGTGCGCGGCATCAGTACGTCGGCGTACGCGGAGCCCGCGCCCGCCGAGGCGGCCGGGGCCGGCGGCTCCTCCGCCTCCGGTTCCGGCGCCGGGGCGTCGGTACGGTCCGGGACCACCATGTCGCCGCGGAAGCTCGGGACCGCCTCCAGCAGGCTCGTCAGGGTGTCCCGTTCCTCCTCCGGCTCCGGCGCGGGCGTGACGGGACGCTCCAGCTGCCGGTCCAGGGCGCGGTCCAGCGGCCGGTCGCGCGGCAGGCGCGCGATCCTCGGAACGAAGGGGAAGCTCGGCTCCGGCGTCGCCGGCAGGTCCTCCGACTCGCCGATGAGGGAGCGGGCCTCGTCGTCCACGGCCACGACCAGCCGGCGCGGCGGGTCGTAGGTCCAGCTCGCCGAGTGCGTCTCGCTCGCGACCCGGTAGACGAGAAGGACCTCCCAGGTGCCGTCGTCGCGGCGCCACGAGTCCCACTGGACGGATTCCTTTTCGGCCCCGCGCAGGGTCAGCCGTTCCTGCACGGCCTCGCCGAGCTGCGGCCCGGTGTTCTCGCCGGGTCGGCGCGCGGGGGTCTTGCGGGCCCGCTCGGCCATGAAGGCGCGCTCGGCGAGCACGGGGCCCTCGAAGCGGCGTACGCGGTCGACGGGGATGCCGGCGAGTTGAGCGACCTCCTCCGCGGAGGCACCGGCCCGTATGCGGGCCTGGATGTCGCGGGGGCGGAGGTGGCTCTCCACCTCGATCTCGATCTGGTTCAGGCGCGCACGGTCGTTGCGCACGGCAGCGCGCAGCCGCTCGTCGATCGGAAGCGTGTACTCCGTGCTGTCCCCAGCCTTGAGCACCAGTCGTGTGCCGTCATTTGAGACGGCCACGACACGCAGTTCGGGCATGGGGACCTCCCGGGTGGTGCCTGCCGACGTCACGTGCGTCGCTGCTTCCGCTAGTCGAGTGTGGCCTGCCCGGGTGCAGCCTGCCACAACCTTGCCGAGTTAAACCGGCGTGTCGGGCATGCGCCCTTGATCGCCGTTATGGCACGGTTACCTGTTGGGTACGCACAGTGACCGACTGATTACTGTGCGCAGCAGGAACCCGTGCAATACCGCGGCATCACCGGTCTTTGAGTGCCGTTCTCCAACATTCGGCCCCCTCTCCCGAGTCCGGACATCCGAAAGGAAGGACGGCCCCAGGGCTCGCCACAGTACTCCATTCGGGCCACCTGGGTGGACCCGCCGCGCCGCCGAACTTCTCCCGGACGGCGGCTGTTGGGCTGCCCTCCGCCGGGCCCACCTGCGTGCGTGGCCCGTTTTGGGATGTCTTGCTTCACGGAATCACCAGAAACGGAACTATCCGCTTCGCTCGGGGGGTCGGTAACTGGTGCAAGCGGAGAAGCGCGAGAGACAGGACACACACGGGATGGCGATGGGTCAGAAGACGACGCAGGACGTCGAGCCCCATCCGGAGAAGAAGAAGCTCGACCTGAGCGCGGCCCGAGGGAGGGAGGAGCCCGGGGTCCGGGCCCTCCCCGTCGCAGCGCTCGACGCCCGACCCGGCCACGACGCCCGACCCGACGCCCACGCCCGACCCGACGCCCACGCCGTCGACGCGGACGCCGAGCCCGGACGCCTCGTCACCGGCGGCGCAGCGCAACGCCCCATGACGTCATGACGTCAGTCCCCCAGGACGCGCCGCAGATAGTCGTTGCCGAAGACCCGGTCCGGGTCGAGGCGGTCCCGGAGCGCGGTGAACTCGCCGAACCGGGGATAGACCTCGGCGAGGTACTCCGCGTCCCGCGTGTGCACCTTGCCCCAGTGCGGCCGGCCGCCGTGCGCGGTGAAGATGCGCTCGGCCGCCGTGAAGTAGGCCTGGTAGGGGGTTCCCTTGTACATGTGCACCGCGATGTACGCCGTTTCGCGTCCGGAGGCCGTCGACAGCGTGATGTCGTCCGCCGGAGCCGTCCGCACCTCCACCGGGAAGCTGATCCGCAGCGCGGAGCGGTCGACCATCGCCCGCAGCTCCCGCAGCGCCTCGACCACCTGCTCGCGCGGGAGGGCGTACTCCATCTCCACGAACCGCACCCGGCGCGGACTGGTGAACACCCTGTACGAGATGTCCGTGTACGTGCGCGCCGACAGGGCGCGGCTGGCCACGCGCGCGATGCCGGGGATGGCGGCCGGGACCGCGCGGCCCAGGGAGTTGACCGCCTGGAAGAGGCCGTTGGAGAGGAACTCGTCCTCGATCCAGGCGCTCACCGGTCCGGGCGGGGCGGCCGGGCCCTGGCTGCGGTTGTTCCGCTTGGTGTTGCAGTTGCCGGTGTGCGGGAACCAGTAGAACTCGAAGTGCTCGTTCTCCGCGACGTGCTCGTCGAACTCGGCCGTCACCCGGTCGAAGCCCATCGGCTCCTCACGGGCGGTCAGGAAGAAGAGCGGCTCCACGGCCAAGGTGATCGCGGTGACGATGCCCAGCGCGCCGATGCCGATCCGCGCGGCCGCGAAGACCTCGGGGTTCTCCTTCTCGGAACACGTCAGCAGCCGGCCGTCGGCGGTGACCAGCTCCAGGCCGCGGATCTGGGCGGCGATGGAGGCCGAGTCGCGGCCGGTGCCGTGGGTGCCGGTGCTGATGGCGCCGGAGACCGTCTGCTCCATGATGTCGCCCATGTTGGTGAGCGACAGTCCTTCCCCGGCCAGAGCCCGGTTCAGTTCCTTCAGGACCGTGCCCGCCGCCACCGTCACGGTGCCGGCGGTCCGGTCGAGGGACCGGATCCCGGCCAGGGACTGCGGGCGTATGAGGACCCCGTCGGTCGCGGCGGCCGCGGTGAAGGAGTGGCCGGTGCCGACCGCCTTCACCCGCAGCCCCTGCCCGGCGGCCCGGCGGACCACCTCCTGGAGCTCCCCGACCGAGGCGGGGGTCACCACGCGGGCGGGGGTGGCGGTGACGTTGCCCGCCCAGTTATGCCACGTGGTCCTGCTGTTCCCTGCTGTCCCCGGTGCTGTCCCTGCCGTCCGTGCCATCGGCGTGTCCGCCATCGCTAGAGGGCTCCTCCCCTTGCGCCGGCCTCGTCAGCCGGCGGTATCCCGCGAACGCCACCGCCGCCGCGGCCACCCCCGCCGAGATGGAGACGACGTACCCGCTCCGCGCGCCGGCCGCGTCGATGACCAGACCGGTCACGGAGGAGCCGATCGCGATACCGACCGCGAGGCCGGTGCTGATCCAGGTCATGCCCTCGGTCAGCTTCGCGCGTGGTACGTGCGCCTCGATCAGGGCCATCGTGGTGATCATCGTGGGAGCGATGGCGAGGCCCGAGACGAAGAGCGCCACGGCCAGAATCGGAAGGTTCCCGGCCAGTAGGAGGGGGATCATACTCACGGCCATCGCACTGACGCCCAGTACCCACCTGCGTTCTGTCCGGCCCTTGAGATGCAGCAGGCCGAACACGATGCCGGCGAGGCAGGATCCGAGCGCCCAGATGGCCAGGATGAAGCTTGCGGAGGACTTGCTTCCCTGCTCCTCGGCGAAGGCGAGGGTGGCCACGTCGATGGATCCGAAGATCGCGCCGGTCGCCACGAAGGTGGCCGTCAGCACCTGGAGGCCGGGGGAGCGCAGGGCCGACGTGCGTTCGGTCTGCTCGTCGCGGGGGTGCGCGGGCGGCTCCGTCGCCCGCTGCGCGGTGAGCAGCCAGACGCCCACCAGAAGGCAGACGGCGGCGATGAGCGGGCCGGCCTCCGGGAACCAGGTGGTCGACAGTCCGATCGCGAGGATCGGACCGAAGATGAAGCAGACCTCGTCCACCACCGACTCGAAGGAGTACGCGGTGTGCAGCTCACGCGGGGAGTCCTGGTAGAGCACGGTCCAGCGGGCACGGATCATCGAGCCCACGCTCGGCACGCAGCCGGCGATCGCGGCGCAGACGAACAGGGTCCAGTCGGGCAGGCCGTTCGCGGCGGCCAGCAGCAGTCCGGCCACCGCGGCCACGGAGATCAGGGTCGCGGGGCGCAGGACCCGTCGCTGGCCGTACTGGTCCACCAGGCGCGAGACCTGCGGGCCGATGACCGCGGCGGCCAGGGCGAGGGTGCCGGTGAGCGCGCTGGCCATCGCGTAGCGGCCGGTGATCTCGGAGATCATGGTGAGGATGCCGACGCCGACCATGGAGATCGGCAGGCGGCCGATGAGACCGGCGGCGCTGAACCCCACGGTGCCGGGGGCCGCGAAAATGGCTCGATAGGGACTGGGCAAGGGCCCTCCGTAAGGGACGTCGTGGGCCCATACAGGTTACGGCCGCCTCTGGGGCACCCGCACGGGGGAAGGTTCCGGACTCAAGGAACTTAGGCTTACCTTACCGGGTGCTGGGGGCAGGCCCTGGCCGGGCCGCTTCTCTCCCGACGACGCCGGGTGGCAGGATTCGATCCATGTCAGACCAGCTCTCCCCGCCCGCCGGCGGGTCCGCCGCCCCGTACGACGCCCTGCTGCTGCTGTCCTTCGGCGGCCCCGAGGGACCCGACGACGTCGTGCCGTTCCTGGAGAACGTCACGCGCGGACGCGGCATCCCGCGCGAGCGCCTCAAAGAGGTCGGGCAGCACTACTTCGGCTTCGGCGGGGTCAGCCCGATCAACGCGCAGAACCGTGCGCTGCTGGACGCGCTGCGCAAGGACTTCGCCGAGCACGGGCTGGACCTGCCGGTCTACTGGGGCAACCGGAACTGGGCCCCGTACCTGACCGACGTGATGCGGGAGATGGTCGCCGACGGACGGCGCCGGATCGCGGTGCTCGCGACCAGCGCGTACGCCTCGTACTCCGGCTGCCGGCAGTACCGCGAGAACCTCGCCGAAGCGCTGGCCGCCCTCGCCGAGGAGGGCCTGGAGCTGCCGCGGGTCGACAAGCTGCGGCATTACTTCAACCACCCCGGCTTCCTGGATCCCATGATCGAGGGGGTGGTGGCCTCGCTCGCCGAACTGCCCGAGGAGGTCCGGGAAGGCGCCCACCTCGCCTTCACCACCCACTCCATCCCGATCGCCGCCGCGGACACCTCCGGCCCGGTCGAGGACCACACCGAGGGCGGAGAGGGCGGGGCGTACGTCAAGCAGCACCTCGACGCCGCCCGGGTGATCGCGGACGAGGTGGCCGTGCGGACGGGTGTCGTGCACCCCTGGCGGCTCGTCTACCAGTCCCGCAGCGGCGCCCCCCACATCCCGTGGCTGGAGCCGGACATCTGCGACCACCTGGAGGCCCTGCACGCCGACGGCGCTCCCGCCGTCGTCATGGTGCCCATCGGCTTCGTCTCCGACCACATGGAGGTCCTCTACGACCTCGACACCGAGGCCACCGCCAAGGCGGCCGAACTGGGCCTGCCCGTCGCGCGCTCCGCGACCGTCGGCGCCGACCCCGCGTTCGCCGAGGCGGTACGGGAACTCGTGCTGGAGCGGGCTGCCAAGGAGCGCGGAGAGCCCGCCGAGGAGTGCTGGGTGGGCATGCTGGGCCAGAGCCATGACCTGTGCGCGGTGGGCTGCTGCCCGGCGCGGGCGCCCCGGCCGGCAGCGGCGGGCGCGGACAGTCCGTACGCCTAGGAAGAGGAACCAGTGATCTCGGAAGAGCTGAAGGCCGAACTGCTGGACGTGGGCCTGGAGGCCGCCCGGCAGGCCGGGGCTCTGCTGCGCGACGGCCGGCCGGCCGATCTGGCGGTGGCGGCGACGAAGACCAGCCCGATCGACGTGGTGACCGAGATGGACATCGCGGCGGAGAAGCTGATCACCGGCATCCTCGCCGAGCGGCGGCCCGCGGACGGGCTGCTGGGCGAGGAAGGCGCGGACACGCCGGGGACGAGCGGCGTGCGCTGGGTCGTCGACCCGCTGGACGGCACTGTGAACTACCTCTACGGTCTCCCGAGCTGGGGCGTGTCCATCGCGGCCGAGTACGAGGGCGAGACCGTCGTGGGCGTCGTGGCGGCGCCGATGCGCGGGGAGACCTACCACGCGGTGCGGGGCGGCGGTGCCTGGCAGGGCACGGCGCGCCTCGCCTGCCGGCCGGCCGCGCCGCTGGACCAGGCGCTGCTCGGGACCGGCTTCGCGTACGTACAGACCCGGCGGGCCCACCAGGCCGAGGTCGTGGCGCGGATCATCCCCGTGGTGCGGGACATCCGGCGGGGCGGGTCGGCGGCGCTGGACCTGTGCGACGTGGCAGCGGGGCGGCTGGACGGGTACTACGAGCGGGGCCTGAACCCGTGGGACCTGGCGGCCGGCGAGCTGATCGCCCGGGAGGCGGGGGCTCTGACCGGGGGCCGTCCGGGTGAGCCGGCCTCGGGGGAGCTGGTGCTGGCGGCCACGCCGGCCGTGTTCACCTCGCTGCAGCCGCTGCTGGACGAGGCCGGGGCCTGGCACGACTGACCGGCGGGAGTCTCGTACGGGCGACAAGCACGCGAACCCCGGCCGCCCTCTCGGGCGGCCGGGGTTCGAGCCGTGCGAAAACAGCCGTGCCGGAACGGTGGTGCGAAAACAGCCGTGCAGGAACACGCAGACGGCAGACGGCAGGCCGGTGGGTCAGCAGGCGGGCACGGCGGCCGATACCGGCACACCGTGCTCGGCGGCCAGGCGCTGGAGATCCTCCAGCTCCGCCAGTTCCACTTCCGCGAGGAAGTCGTCGCCCGACTCGCGGGCCTGCCTGAGGTCCGACTGCGTGGCCCTGATGCGCTGCAGGAGACCCGCGGTGAATGCGTCCATGGTGGGTTCGCCCCCTCTGCTTGGGTCGACGGCGGCACGTGACAGTCCGCCGTCAGGGAGTGGATGGGGTGTTCTCACGTCCTCCCCGGCGCCCTGGGCCCAGAAACCTCGCAAGGCCAGGGAATCCTCACTTCCACCCCGTGTGCCCCCTGTGTACGGCGCCTTACAGCCGGTTTACGGCTGAAACGGGCAGGATGGATGACGCAATACACGTGTGCCCATATGGGCTCGGAGGAAGGAAACGACGTGCGCGTACTCGTCGTCGAGGACGAGCAGCTGCTCGCCGATGCGGTGGCCACCGGCCTGCGCCGGGAGGCCATGGCCGTGGACGTCGTGTACGACGGCGCCGCCGCCCTTGAGCGGGTCGGCGTGAACGACTACGACGTGGTCGTGCTCGACCGGGACCTCCCGCTCGTGCACGGTGACGACGTGTGCCGGAAGATCGTCGAGCTCGGCATGCCCACCCGCGTGCTGATGCTGACCGCCTCCGGTGACGTCAGCGACCGGGTGGAGGGCCTGGAGCTCGGGGCGGACGACTACCTGCCCAAGCCCTTCGCCTTCACCGAGCTGACCGCCCGCGTACGGGCCCTCGGGCGGCGCACCACCGTCGCCCTGCCGCCCGTACTGGAGCGGGCCGGGATCAGGCTCGACCCGAACCGGCGCGAGGTGTTCCGGGAGGGCAAGGAGGTCCAGCTGGCACCGAAGGAGTTCGCGGTGCTCGAGGTCCTCATGCGCAGCGAGGGGGCCGTGGTCTCCGCCGAGCAGCTGCTGGAGAAGGCCTGGGACGAGAACACCGACCCGTTCACCAACGTCGTGCGGGTGACCGTCATGACCCTGCGGCGCAAGCTGGGCGAGCCGCCGGTCATCGTGACCGTGCCCGGTTCCGGATACCGGATCTGATGCGCGTGGCAAGCTCTCCGGCGCCACCGGCGGTGCCACCGAAACCGACGTGGGACCCCGGCCAGCCCGAGGGTCCCTTCCCGTGGCTGCGGCCGACCATCCGGATACGCCTCACGCTGCTCTACGGCGGGATGTTCCTGATCGCGGGCATCCTGCTGCTGTCGATCATCTACCTGCTGGCGGCGCAGGCGCTGCGGCAGGGCAACGCCCTCCCGTTCACGATCGTCGGCGGCCAGGTGAAGGTCACCAGCAGTTCCTGCCCGGGCGTGGTGGGCGAGCTGACGCCCGACCAGTTCAACGCCGCGATCGGCCAGTGCATCCTCGAACAGCGCCGGCACGCCCTGGACGACCTGCTGAGCCGCTCGCTGATGGCCCTGCTGGGACTGAGCATCATCGCCTTCGCCTTCGGCTACGCGATGGCCGGCCGGGTGCTCTCGCCGCTCGGCAAGATCACCCGGACCGCCCGCAGGGTGGTCGGCAGCGACCTGACCCGGCGGATCGAGCTGGACGGGCCGGACGACGAGCTCAAGGAGCTCGCGGACACCTTCGACGAGATGCTCGACCGGCTGGAGCGGGCCTTCACGGCCCAGCAGCGGTTCGTGGCGAACGCCTCGCACGAGCTGCGGACACCTCTCGCGATCAACCGGACCCTCCTGGAGGTCCACCTCTCCGACCCGGGAGCCCCGGTCGAGCTCCAGCAGCTCGGCAAGACCCTGCTGGCCACCAACGAGCGCAGCGAGCAGCTGGTCGAGGGCCTGCTGCTGCTCGCCCGCAGCGAGAACCAGATCGTCGAGCGCAAGCCCGTGGACCTGGCGGAGGTCGCCTCGCGCGCCGTCGACCAGGTGCGGGGCGAGGCGGATGCGAAGGGCGTGGAGATCCGCGGTGAGCGCGCGCTCGCGGTTGTCCAGGGCAACGGGGTGCTGCTGGAGCGGATCGCCCTCAACCTCGTCCAGAACGCCGTCCGGTACAACGTGCCGGAGGGCGGCTGGGTGGAGGTCACCACCGAGGCTCAGCACGGCCAGGCGGTCCTTTTGGTATCGAACACGGGTCCCGTTGTTCCCGCGTACGAGGTGGACAACCTCTTCGAGCCCTTCAGACGGCTGCGTACGGAGCGCACCGGCAGCGACAAGGGTGTAGGGCTGGGTCTGTCGATCGCGCGCTCCGTGGCCCGCGCACACGGCGGCAGGATCCAGGCGATGCCCCGGGAAGGCGGTGGCCTCGTGATGCGTGTCACTCTTCCCATGTGAGACCACCACCCCGTGTTCGCTGTTGGCTGAATCCTTGTCTTGTGAAAGGAAACGCGTCTGTGTGATCGATCACAGACGCCGGTGTCGGGCCATGTGCGTTCAGTGACCCTGGGGCGGCCGGAACGCCCGGGAAGTCCGGGTTTCCGGCCCCCCGAATGGCGGGAAATACACGGGGTGGCGTTTGTGCAAGACGACCCCCGGACCGTGTACGGTCCCGGTCGTCATCCCAGCCAATCGCCCCTTCAGGTGGGCGGCTGGGTGTCGATTGAGTAACAGACCTTGATGTGAGGCAAAATCTCCGCCTCAGGTCGGGCACAAGTCCGGCCTCTCGTGCGTTACGTGCGCTGAGACACCGCTAACACCCAGAGGGGGAGAGCGAACAATGGCAACGGACTACGACACCCCGCGCAAGACCGACGATGACGTCGACAACGACAGCATCGAAGAGCTGAAGGCGCGACGCAACGAGAAGTCGTCCTCGTCCGTGGACATGGACGAATTCGACTCGGCCGAGAGCCTGGAGCTTCCCGGTGCGGACCTCTCCAATGAGGAGCTGGCCGTCCGGGTTCTGCCCAAGCAGGCCGATGAGTTCACCTGCATGAGCTGCTTCCTGGTGCACCACCGCAGCCAGCTGGCACGCGAGAAGAACGGCCAGCCGATCTGTCGCGACTGCGACTGAGAGGCGTCGGTCGTGGCTGGCTCGACACCCTTTCGGAAGCGCCGCTTCCGAAAAGCAGGTGATCCGGCGGAGACGCAGGTGGCTGTCACGGTCCCGGAAACGGGTCCGGATGCTCCCGGCGGCTCCGCCAGTGCGGGGATCGCCGTGCCCTCGGGTACCGCCCCGGCGGTGCCGTCGGCCACAGAGCCCGACGAGGGGTCCCGGCACCGGTCCGGGGCTCGTCGGCTGCAAGCCGTCAAGAACGGTGTGCGCAAGGGCGGCGAAAGCGTCAGGGACGCCGCCCAGTACGTCACCGAAAGGATCATCGAGAACGCTCCGCGCGTTCCGGTCCGGGACCTCGCGACGCTGCGCGCGCAGTTTCCGGGTCTGGGCCCCGAGCAGCTTGCCGACAAGCTGATCGCGGGCGCCGCCACCGCCACGTCGACCGTCGGTGCGGGCATCGGCGCGGCGGCCATGCTGCCCGTCCCGCCCGCGATGCCGGCGGAGCTGGCGGCGGAGATCACCGCGGTCGCGGCGATCGAACTCAAGCTCATCGCCGAACTCCACGAGGTCTACGGCCAGCGGCCTCCCGGCACCCTCAAGGAGCGCAGCTTCGCCTACCTGACCGCGTGGACGGAGGAGCGCGGGGTCGACCTCACCAAGCCGACGACGCTGAACGCGGCGCTCGGCGGTCAGATGAAGCGCGAACTGCGCCAGCAGATCATGAAGCGGATGTTCCGCAGCCTGCCCAACGTCATGCCCTTCATGGTGGGCGCCGCCGTCGGAGCGGTCATGAACCGGCGCGACACCCGCAAACTCGCCGAGAAGGTCCGTGGTGACCTGCGGAGGCGAGCGGTGGCATGGGAGGCCCTGCGAGCGCTGCCGCCCCTGGAGCAGCCCGTCCAGCCCCTTCCCGAGGCCGCCAGGGCCGCACTTGAAGGCCCCAGGCCGTAAGACCGCTGCGCACGGCGCGGCACCGCCCCGTACCGGCACCCTGCCGGAGGCGTCGTCCCCCGCCCCCCTGCGCGCGTAAACCGTCGGTGCCGGACCTCAGGCCGCCTGCGTACGCGCGGCGCGCAGAGCCGCGACCAGGGCCTGCGGCTCGCGCGTCGAGACGTAGACGTACGGGGTCGGGTCGGCGGGGTCGGTGACCTCGATGCGGACCGCCGTCGGCACGTAGCTGCGCATCAGCATGAAGGCGCGGGTGTCCGCCTTGTACGTGCGCCAGGCGCGCGACTCCTCGGCGTCCAGGATCTCGGGCTCGCCCAGGGCCGTCACCGGGATCCGGGCGTCCCCGGCCGCCAGCGCCCCGTTCACCACGCGCACGCGCGCGGAGCCGTACGAGCTCACCAGCAGCCCGGACAGGGCGGTGCCGCCGACCAGGCCGGCCAGCAGCGGCAGCGTGCCCAGCGGCAGCAGCATCAACGCGCAGGAGACGCCGACCAGTACGGCGATGCCCCACCAGGAACGGGGGGCGGTCAGGCGTTCGTCGTGGTGCGCGGTGGAGAGCTGCATGCGCTCTAGCCTGCCACGAGGCGACCGGCAGGTAGCCGCGCGGGTAAGGTCTGCGGCTGTGAGTGGACGAAACACAGCGCTGACGCCCCCGGCCGATGCCACGGCACCGGTCCGGCACCCCGATGCGCCGGCGCCCGGCGAGCTCCTCGGTGCGCACTACGAGCACTGCTTCGGCTGTGGCGAGGGTCAGCCGCACGGACTCCATCTGGAGGCCCGCGCGGGTGAGGGCGTGAGCATCACCGCCGAGTTCACTGTCAAGCCGGCGCACCAGGGCGCCCCCGGGCTCGCCCACGGAGGGGTGCTCGCCACCGCGCTCGACGAGACGCTGGGTTCCCTGAACTGGCTGCTGCGCGTCATCGCCGTGACGGGACGGCTGGAGACCGACTTCGTGCGGCCCGTGCCCGTGGGCACCGTGCTGTCCCTGGAGGCCGAGGTCACCGCCGTCGCGGGCCGGAAGATCTACTGCAGCGCCGTCGGCCGGATAGGCGGTCCGCAGGGCCCGGTCGCCGTGCGTGCCGACGCCCTCTTCATCGAGGTCAAGGTCGACCACTTCATCGACAACGGACGGCCCGAGGAGATCCGGGCGGCGATGGCCGACCCGGACCAGGCCAGGCGCGCACGCGCCTTCGAGGTGAATCCCTGATGTCCCTGACCAACCACGGACCCCGCCATGACGTCGACGTGCTGATCCGCCGCGTCGACCCGGAGGTTCCCATCCCGGCGTACGGGCATCCGGGCGACGCCGGGTGCGACCTGGTGACCACCCAGGCCGCCGAGCTCGCCCCCGGTGAGCGCACCGTGCTGCCCACCGGGGTGTCGATCGCCCTGCCCGACGGGTACGCGGCGTTCGTGCACCCGCGGTCGGGCCTGGCCGCACGCTGCGGCCTCGCGCTCGTGAATGCCCCGGGGACGGTGGATGCCGGGTACCGTGGGGAGATCAAGGTGATCGTGGTCAATCTCGACCCTCGCGAGAGCGTCCGGTTCGAGCGTTTCGACCGCATTGCCCAGCTGGTTGTCCAGCGGGTCGAGAAGGTGCGCTTCCACGAGGTGGCGGAACTTCCCGGCTCGGCCCGGGCCGAGGGGGGTTTCGGCTCCACCGGCGGTCATGCGGCCGTGGCCGGATCCGGGGCTGGTCAGCAGGGTGGGAATGGCTACGCTTCGGTCGTAACCGACCGGGAAGGACAGTGACGTGTTCGGACGTCGCAAGAAGAACGACTCCGCCAGGGACGGCGGCGCGGCCGAGCAGGTCGTAGACGGCGTCGGCTCGGCTGAGCAGGACGACGCGGGCGAGCAGGACGACGCCGTTGCGCCGCGCAGGGTGAACCTGCCGCCGGCTCCGCGGCCCGACGGCCCGTGGGACGTCTCCGAGGTGCTCGGAAACCCGGCCGACGGCCGGGTCGACCTGGGCGGCATCCTCGTACCCGGTGTCGAGGGCATGGAACTGCGCGTCGAGGTCGCCGGTGACGCGATCGTCGCCGCGACCGTGGTGCTGGGCGACAGCGCCGTGCAGCTGCAGGCCTTCGCAGCGCCCAAGAAGGAAGGTATCTGGGGCGAGGTCCGCGAGGAGATCGCCGCGGGCATCACCCAGCAGGGCGGCATCATCGACGAGGCCCAGGGCTCCCTGGGCTGGGAGCTGCGCGCTCAGGTGCCCGTACCGCTCCCGGACGGGCAGACCGGCGCCCAGCTGGTCCGCTTCGTCGGCGTCGACGGTCCGCGCTGGTTCCTGCGCGGCGTCATCTCCGGCCAGGGCGCGGTGCGCCCCGAGTCGGCGGGCGTGCTGGAGCAGATCTTCCGGGACACCGTCGTCGTCCGCGGCGACGGCCCGATGGCGCCCCGCGACCCGATCGTGCTGAAGCTGCCGAACGACGCCCAGATGGTGCCGGACGGCGTGCAGACGACGGAGGAGCAGGAAGGCTCCCGCTTCGGCGGCGGCATGGGCCAGCTGGAGCGCGGCCCGGAGATCACCGAGGTCCGCTGACCCCGGGCGGGCCCCGCGCACAGGGGGCCGCGTCATGTTTTCGGCCGGTGGGCCTTACTCCTTCGGGGTAAGGCCCACCGGCCTTCGCGCACCGCGTCAGGGATCCGTCGACGAACCGTCGGAGATCGGCCGGGGGGAGCGGATCGGCGCGTGCGCGGCGTGGCGTCCCGGAGAATGAGGCACATGGGACGCGGCAAGCTCAGGATCTATCTCGGCGCGGCACCCGGTGTGGGCAAGACCTACGCGATGCTCTCCGAGGGCCATCGCAGGGTGGAGCGGGGCGCAGACTGCGTCGTCGGCTTCGTCGAGCACCACGGCCGGCCGCGTACGGAGGTCATGCTCCACGGCCTCGAACAGGTGGAGCGCAAGGCCCTGACGCACCGCGGAGCCGCCTTCACCGAGATGGACGTGGACGCGCTCCTCGCCCGCCGGCCCGCGATCGCGCTCGTGGACGAACTCGCGCACACCAACGTGCCCGGCTCGCGCAACACCAAGCGCTGGCAGGACGTGGAAGAGCTCCTGCGGGCCGGCATCGACGTCGTGTCCACGGTGAACATCCAGCACCTGGAGTCGCTCGGCGACGTGGTCGAGTCGATCACCGGGGTGCGGCAGCGGGAGACCGTCCCGGACGAGGTGGTCCGCCGGGCCGATCAGGTCGAGCTGGTCGACATGTCCCCGCAGGCGCTGCGCCGGCGGATGGCGCACGGGAACATATACAAGCCCGAGAAGGTCGACGCGGCCCTGTCCAACTACTTCCGGCCGGGCAACCTCACCGCCCTGCGCGAGCTCGCGCTGCTGTGGGTGGCCGACCGGGCGGACGAGTACCTCCAGCAGTACCGGGGCGAGCACGACATCCGCTCGACCTGGCAGGCGCGGGAGCGGATCGTCGTCGGGCTCACCGGCGGCCCCGAGGGGCGCACGCTCATCCGGCGCGCCTCGCGGATGGCGGCCAAGGGCTCGGGCAGCGAGATCCTGGCCGTCTACATCGCCCGCAGCGACGGCCTGACCGCGGCCTCGCCCAAGGAGCTCGCGGTCCAGCGGACCCTGGTCGAAGACTTGGGCGGAACGTTTCACCATGTGATCGGCGACAACATCCCCGACGCGCTGCTCGCCTTCGCGCGCGGGGTCAACGCCACCCAGATCGTGCTCGGCTCCAGCCGTCGCCGCTCGTGGCAGTACGTGTTCGGCCCCGGCGTCGGCGCGAGCGTGGCCCGCGACTCGGGGCCCGACCTCGACGTGCACATCGTGACGCACGAGGAGGTCGCCAAGGGGCGCGGTCTGCCCGTGGTCCGCTCGGCCGCCCGGCTCGGGCGCAACCGGATCCTCGCCGGCTGGGTGGTGGGGGTGATCTTCCCGCTGCTGCTGTGCCTGCTGCTCACCCACGTCTCCACGGACCCCGGGCTCGCCAACGACATGCTGCTCTTCCTGGCGCTGACGGTGGCGGCGGCGCTGCTCGGCGGGCTCTGGCCCGCCCTCGCCTCGGCCGCCGTCGGTTCGCTGCTGCTGAACTACTACTTCGCGCCACCGCTGTACCGGTTCACCGTCTCCGACCCCCGGAACATGGTCGCCATCGCCGTCTTCTTCGGCGTCGCCGTCTCCGTGGCCTCCGTCGTGGACCTGGCCGCCCGGCGCACCCACCAGGCGGCCCGGCTGCGCGCCGAGTCCGAGATCCTCTCCTTCCTGGCCGGCAGCGTGCTGCGCGGGGAGACCACGCTGAACGCGCTGCTGGAACGGGTGCGTGAGACCTTCGCCATGGAATCCGTGGCCCTGCTGGAGCGTGCGAACGACGTCGAGCCCTGGAAACCGGCCGGCAGCGTCGGCCCCAGCCCCGTCGCCCGGCCCGAGGACGCCGATGTGGACATGCCCATCGGGGACCACATGGCGCTGGCCCTATCCGGGCGGGTGCTGCCCGCCGAGGACCGCCGGGTGCTCGGTGCCTTCGCGGCGCAGGCGGCGGTGGTGCTGGACCGCCAGCGGCTCGTCGACGAGGCCGAGGAGGCCCGCCGGATGGCCGAGGGCAACCGGATCCGGACCGCGCTGCTGGCCGCCGTCAGCCATGACCTCCGTACACCGCTGGCCTCCATCAAGGCGTCCGTGACCTCCTTGCGCTCCGACGACGTCGAGTGGTCCGAGGAGGACCGGGCCACGCTCCTCGAAGGCATCGAGGACGGCGCCGACCGCCTGGACCACCTGGTGGGCAACCTGCTCGACATGTCCCGGCTGCAGACCGGCACCGTCACCCCGCTGATCCGGGAGATCGACCTCGACGAGGTGGTCCCGATGGCGCTGGGCGGCGTACCGGAGGGCAGTGTGGCGCTGGACGTGCCCGAGACGCTGCCGATGGTGGCGGTGGACCCCGGGCTGCTGGAGCGGACCGTGGCCAACGTGGTGGAGAACGCCGTCAAGTACAGCCCCGCGGGCCATCCGGTGCTGGTGGCGGCCAGCTTCCTCGACGACCGGGTCGAGGTGCGGGTCGTCGACCGGGGACCGGGGGTGCCCGACGAGGCCAAGGACCGGATCTTCGCCCCCTTCCAGCGGCACGGGGACGCCCCGCGCGGAGCCGGAGTGGGCCTCGGGCTCGCGGTCGCCCGCGGGTTCGCCGAGGCCATGGACGGCACCCTGGCGGCCGAGGACACCCCCGGCGGCGGGCTGACCATGGTGCTCACGCTGCGTGCGGTGCCCCGGGAGGGGGTTTCGGCGCGTGTCACGGTGGACGGCGAAGGCCTCAGCCTCGGCCCTCTCACCCTCACCCCCACGCCTGCGGCTGCCGTGGCCGGCGACGGCGCCGGGCCGGACCCGATGAAACGCGATCACGACCGTGATCGGATGATGCGACAGAAGGCAGGACCTCGATGACCCGGGTGCTCGTGGTGGAAGACGAGCCGCAGATCGTGCGAGCCCTCGTGATCAATCTGAAGGCGCGCGGATACGAGGTCGACGCCGCGACCGACGGCGCCAGCGCGCTGGAGCTCGCTGCGGCCCGCCACCCCGACGTGGTCGTCCTCGACCTCGGCCTGCCCGACATGGACGGCGTCGAGGTGATCAAGGGCCTGCGCGCCTGGACCCGCGTGCCGATCCTGGTCCTCTCCGCCCGCCACAGCTCCGACGAGAAGGTGGAGGCGCTGGACGCGGGCGCCGACGACTACGTCACCAAGCCCTTCGGCATGGACGAGCTGCTGGCCCGGCTGCGCGCCGCCGTCCGCAGGGCGGAACCGTCCGTCGGCTCCGGCGAGGGCGAGGTGATCGTGTCGACCGAGGGCTTCACGGTGGACCTGGCCGCCAAGAAGGCGGTCCGCGCGGGGCGCGACGTACGGCTGACACCCACCGAGTGGCACCTGCTGGAGGTACTGGTGCGCAACGCCGGCAGGCTGGTCAGCCAGAAGCAGCTGCTTCAGGAGGTCTGGGGGCCCTCCTACGGCACAGAGACGAATTATCTGCGCGTCTACATGGCTCAGCTGCGGCGCAAGCTGGAGGCCGACCCCTCGCATCCGCGGCACTTCATCACGGAACCGGGCATGGGATACCGCTTCGAGAGGTAGTGGGCGCGCCGGTACGCTTCCCTGTATGAGTGCTGAACCGCGTTCCGAGAAGCCTGCGAAGCCGGCACGGCCGGCGGGCCGGTTCCGCCGGATGATCGAGCGGCTGTCCACCTCGCAGGATGAGCTGCATTCCGCGGAGCTGCAGGAGGACGCAGAAGCCGCGGGGTGTACGCGGATCTGCGACTGCCACGACCGCCAGATAGTCAAGGTGACGGGCACCCTGCGCACCGTCACCCTGCGGCCGCGGGCGGGCGTCCCCGCCCTGGAGGCGGAGCTGTTCGACGGCTCGGCCGCCCTGGACGTGGTCTGGCTCGGGCGTCGCTCGATCGTGGGAATCGAGCCCGGGCGACGCATGATCGCCTCCGGGCGCATCGCCATGAGCCACGGCCGCCGCACGCTCTTCAATCCGAAGTACGAACTCCGACCGCTCGGACAGGAGCACTGACCGGTGACGTCATTCGACAAACCGACCACCCCGGAACCCGCCACCCCGCCTTCCGGTGACCAGAAGGCCGTGACGCAGGCGGCGCTCTTCGACGCCTTCGGAGGAATCCGGGGCACCGTGGAGACGATGCTCCCCGGGCTGCTCTTCGTCATGATCTACACGATCAACAAGGACGTGAAGCTGTCCGCCATCGCGGCGGGCGCCGTCGCGGTGCTGCTGGTGATCGTGCGGCTGCTGCGCAAGGACACGGTGAAGCACGCCTTCAGCGGCGTCTTCGGCGTGGGCGTGGGCGTGGCCTTCGCCCTGTTCACGGGCAGCGCGAAGGGCTTCTACCTGCCGGGCATGATCTACGGCGTCGGCCTGGGCGTGGCGTTCACGGTCTCGGCGCTGGTGGGCTTCCCGCTGCTGGGCGTGATCCTCGGCCCGGTGTTCAAGGAGAACCTGTCCTGGCGCACCCGCAACCCGGGACGCAAGAAGGCGTACGTCAAGGCCAGCCTGGCCTGGGGCCTGATCTTCCTCGCCAAGTACGCGATCCTCTTCCCGCTGTACTGGTGGGGCGACGCGACGCAGCTGGGCTGGGTGCTGATCGCGCTGAAGCTCCCGCCGATGGTGCTCGCGGTGTACTTCACGTGGGTCTTCCTGGCGAAGGCGCCGCCGCCGATCGACGTGATCGCGGAGTGGGAGGCGAAGGAAGCCGCGGAGCAGGCGGAGAAGGCGGCGAAGGCCGCGAGGGCCGCGACGAAGGAACCGGGTCTCTGACCGGCCGCAGAC
>NZ_JBSGZI010000050.1:0-53371 GCF_053610945.1 Streptomyces sp. NPDC054849 | reverse complement strand
GCCGCGCCCGCCCGGGTCTCGGCGGGGGGCGGGGGGCTCGGGGGGGCGCCCGGGGCCTGGTGGGGGGGGGGGGGGGGGGGCCGGCTCTCCGCGCCGCGGGTCAGTTCTCGGGACTCCCGAGGTCCGGCCGGGTCTCGAACGCCTCGTGCCCGCCGGCCCCCTGGCCCGTCTCGTGTTCCGGCTCGGGCAGCGGCGCCCCGGTCTCCAGCAGGGTCTTGAGGCTCGATGCGAGCATCGGCCAGGCCCGCCCGCACATGCCGATCAGGGTGCCGCCGGGTTCGAAGCCCTCGTGCAGGATGGTCAGCCGCGCGAGGGTGTCGCCGACCGGCTCGATCTCGTACGTCACCTTCGTGCGCGGCTCCTTCGCCAGCTCGGCCCGCAGCTCCTCGCCGATGCCGACCGAGGCCGCCCACTGCGGGGTGAAGGTGTGCCAGGTGTAGGAGAGCAGACGGTCCGGGACGCAGTCGAGGACCACCTGCTCGGAGTCGCTGGTGCGGGCCCCCCGCTCGACCCAGTCCATCGGCGAGCCCACCGCCCAATCGGTCTCGAAGCTGAGGCCCCAGTACCGGCGGGTGAAGGCGGGCTCGGTGAGGGCCTGCCAGACCCGGGCGGGATCGGCCTGGATGTACAGGGTGTAGGTGATCGCGCTGTCGCTCATGGCCCCATGCTGCGGGACCGCGGACCGTGGACGTCGGATTTCCCCGTCACGGCGATGGCCGCGGGGTGGGCACGGGCGCCCGCCCGCGCCTCTGGACCGGCCACCGGCCCGCGGGCGATCGGTACTGCCGCGCCGCCGGTCCGCGGGGGGCGGTGGCCGGGGAACGGGGCACGCCGCCAGGCCCCCCGGCGGCGTGCCCGCGGGCAGGTCCGGTCGGCCTCGACCGCCGACGCCGTCCGCGGGGCCGGTTTCCCGAGGGGGGAGGTTTCGTGGCTGCTGATCGATCAGGCACCGGCCCGACCCATGCCGTCGACGGTACGAGGCGGCACTGAGAGGTCACCCTCACCATCGCAGGTCCTCCTCGGGGAGTTCCGTGAGCGGCGTTCGGGTGGGGGCGGGGAGGCCGAGCCGGGCGCGGACCGTGTGGACCGCCGCGAGTTCGTCGTCGCCGGCAGGGCCCCAGTCGCTCAGTTCGCGGACCTGTTCGGGAGTGGCCAGCAGGCGGGCGTACGCAGGGTCCTCGGCCGGGGGCAGGCCGGTGAGGCGGGCCGCGTCGCGGGCATGGACGACCTGGTCGCCGTACCGGTAGCCGAGCGCAATGACCGGCCCTGCGGTCGATCCCGCCGTCGGGGACGGGAGCGCGGCGGCGCCGGTGGCACGGGCGATCAGGAGCAGGACCCGGCCGTCGGGGGCGAACAGCCAGCCCGAGCGGTCCCGTACGGGAAGCTGCGCGGGGACCGGACCCGGATGCCAGGCTCCGCGCTGCGGGGTCCGGCGGGTGCGGAGCACGCCGAGCCGGTCGAGGGGGGTCGGCGTGGTGGGGCGGCCGTCCTCGAGCAGGGCGGTGCCACAGCCGTTGATGCGGGCGCGCAGGGCGGAGAGGGCGCGGCGGGCGTCGCCCGCGTCCATCAGGGCCGGCAGGTCGGCCGGCTCGACGAAGTGGATGCCGGTGATCTCCTGGTCCGGGAGGCGGACGGCGTCGATCCGGTCGGGGGTCCAGGTGCCGCCGTCGTAGACGTGCAGGATCTCGCCGGGGAACCGCATTTCCGGTGGGAAGCCGGGGGTGTCGGCCGGGACCCAGTCGACGGCGAGCCCACGCGGGTAGCGGCCGTCGACCCCGAGCTCCTCACGCAGCTCGCGGGCGGCTGCCGCGGACGGCGCCTCACCCGCGTCGACGGCTCCGCCGGGGAGCAGCCGGTCCGCGCGGTAGTCGACGCTCTGGATGAGTACCCGGCCGTCGCTGTCGGTGACGAGGACGACGGCCGCGGTCCAGACGGCGGCCCGCGAGGCGCCGTACTCCTCGGGGGTCATCCAGGTCCCGGGCCGCTCGTGATCGCCTGCCACGGGCCGGTCGGTCACAGGCCGGTCGACCGCTGCCCCGCCGGTCACCGGCCGGTCGGCCGCGCCCGTTTCGGAGGCGGTCTGCTCGACGGCGGCCTGGTCGGCGGCGGGCTGGTCGGCGGCGGGCTGCCCTACGGCGGCCTGCTCGACGGCACCTTGCTCCGTCGCGCCTTCCTCGATCGCGGCCCGGACGATCGCGCCCTGGTCGGTCAGCTGCGGCATCGGACTCCGTTCACCGTGGGTGGACCCGCCGGCTGTGCAACAGCGGGCACGGCTCCCGGGTTACGGCGACCCGCGCGCCGGGGGCGCCGGCGACCTCGCCACTCCCCCACCTCCTTACTACCTGGTTATGCAGCCCTTGGTACGTTCCGCGGGCGGACTGGCGGCATGAAAACCGCCGGTCCGACCACGTCACCGCACCGCACCCCCGTACCGGACCGGACCGAGCGGGCGCACCGAGGAGAGACCCCCGCATGCGACGCGCGTCCCCACGGGCCCCGGCCGGACACCGGAGAGCGGGGGACGCGGCGGATGCCGGCGGCGTGGCCGCAGGCGGCCGCGGTCCTCGGCTTCGGCGGGCTGAACGTCGCCGGTCTGCTGCTGGCCGGCGAGGACGTCGCCCCGGGGACGAAGGCGGGCGGGGTCGCGATAGGCGGATGAAGGGCACACGGAAGTGGCGGACGTGACGGCGACGGGGGCGGGAGTGAAGGGGACGGACTCGGGAGTGACGGGGGCGGACGCGGGTGGTCATGAGGCAGACGCCGGTGTGAAGGAGGCTGACGCGGGGCCGTCGGGGGCCGCGGAAGCGGGGACACCGGTGGCGACGGCAGCGGGAGCGACGGCAGCCGCGGACGGGGACGGCCGGACCGGCGGATCCGCCCAGGCGGGCGGTTCGGGCAGGCTGGCCGGCGTCGACGCCGTACGCGGGCTCGCCGTCCTCGGCATGTTCGCCGTACACGTGGGCCCCGGCCCGCAACCCGAAGGCGCAGGTTACCTGCTCGTCGCGGCCGACGGCCGCGCCCCGGCTCTCTTCACACTCCTCGCCGGTTTCTCCCTCGTCCTCGCCCAGCGCGGCCTGGACCCGGCGCAGCAGCCCGACGGCTGGGCGGAGCGCTGGCGTCCGCTGCTGATCCGGTGCGCCGTGCTGGCCGTGCTCGGCCTGTGGCTGGCCTCGTTGTGGCCCGGGATACTGGTCATCCTGGCCTTCTTCGCCGTGTACTTCCTGGCGGCCGAGCCCTTCACCCGGCTTTCCACCCCGGTGCTCACCGCCGTGGCGGGCGTCTCGGTGCTGGCGGGTCCGGTGCTGTCGTTCGTGCTGGGCCCCCTGTTCGGGTATGAGGCGTCCGGGCGCGGCCTGGTCCCCGAGGCCGCCGATCTGACCAGTTGGTCCGGGCTGGGCACGGTGCTGTGCGAGCTGCTGCTCACCGGGGCGTATCCGCTGGCCACCTACTTCCCGTACGTCCTGGTCGGGATGGCCCTCGCCCGCCTCTGCAACGTGCGTGAGGGGGCGGTGGCCCGGCGGATGGCGGTGTGGGGCACGGTGGCCGCGGTCGCGGGGTACGGCTCCGCCTGGCTCGCCGCCCACGTGTTCGGCGCCCGGGAACGGCTGCTGGAGGCGATCGCCCTCCACCATCCGGAGGCCCTGGCCTCCGCCGATCCCGTACGGGAGGTGCTGCGCGGGCAGTACGGCGCCGTGCCCAGCACGTCCTGGGACTGGCTGCTGGTGGCCGACCCCTACAGCCAGACTCCGCTGGAGACCCTCGGCAACGCGGGCGTGGGATGCGCCCTCATCGGCCTGTGTGCACTCGCCGCACGGCCCGGTGTGGGCGTCCTCCTGCTGCGGCCGCTCACGGTGCTCGGCGCGATGGCGCTGAGCGCGTACGTCGTCCACGCGCTGGTGCTGGCCGGCCCGGCCCACGGCGCCGCGTCCTGGTCCGCCTGGGCCGCGTTCAGCGGCGCGGCGCTGGGCCTGACGTGGGCCTGGCAGCGGGTCTGGGCCGGCAGCCCGCTGCGCCGCGGCCCGGTGGAGCACGCACTCCGACTGGCGACGCGGGGGTGGAGCCGGGGCTGAGGGGCCGTCCGGTCACCCGTCCGTGTGACGGGTTCGGCTCGCGCGGCGCCGGTACGGCAGGGTGGGCGGATGCAGTTGCGCCGCGCCCTGCCCCTGACCCTGCCCCTCGTCGCCCTCGTCATGGTCACCGGATGCGTGACGGTGTACCCCGCCGCTCCACCGGATGCACCACATCCGGCCCCCGCGGCGGCCGCCCGTGCGCAATCCCGGCAACCGGCGTCCGACGCCTGGCCGTTGGGCCCGCTGCCGGCTGCCGGACCCGCATCGCCCGCCTCGTCGGCGCCCGCACGGCCGGAGTCGGCGCCACCGGAGCCCGCCCTGGCGGCGGTACCCGTCTCGGTGCCGCGGCGTCCGGCCACGGCAGCCGGCCGGCCGCACAGGCCGCGCGGGGCCGAACCCGTCACACTCGCGAGGCCCGCGAGGCCCGCGAGGCCCGCTAAAGCGGCGAAGCGCACGACCCCGGCGAAGCCCCGCAAGCGCACGCCGGCGGCGGCCAGGGCCCGGCCCGCGCCGCAGCGCGCGTTCGACATGGCCGCTCTGTGCGAGGCGGCCCGGGGCACGGTGTCGCCGTCCATCGTGGCCTTGTGCCGCTAATGCGCGTCCGGCCCCACGGCCCCGTCCACACGCCCCTGGAAGGCCTGCGTCCGCAGCCTGCGCCGCTACCCGGATGCGGAGGTGCGCGAAGCGGCGTACGCCATCGACCTCAGCAGTTCCTGAGGACCGCGCGAGGCGTCGAGCACCCGCCGAGCCGCAGGCCCGGTCGTTGAACGGGCGTGCGGCTCAGCTCAGCGCCTGCTTGAGGAGCGCGGCAATCCGCGCCTCCGCCTCGGGCGTCACCTCGGTCAGGGCGAAGCCGGCGGCCCACATCGTGCCCTCGTCCAGCTTGGCCTGGTCGCTGAAGCCGAGCGTCGCGTAGCGCGCCTTGAACTTCTCCGCGCTCTGGAAGAAGCAGATGATCTTGCCGTCCAGGGCGTAGGAGGGCATCCCGTACCAGAGCTTCGGCGCGAGGGTCGGGGCGTTGGCCGCGATGACGGCGTGGACGCGCTCGGCGAGGATCCGGTCCGACTCCTTCATCTCGGCGATCTTCGCGAGCACCTCGCGCTCCGCTTCCGCCGCCTTGTCCGCCTTCGAGCTGCGGCGCGATGCCGTCTTCAGCTCCTGGGCGTGGTCCTTCATCGCGGCCCGCTCCTCGGCCGTGAATCCCTCGTGCTTGCTGCTCTCGGTGTTGCTCATGGCGGATATCCCCCTCGAGGATCTCGATCTCCGGGACTTGAGAGGGACGATATCCCGGCGCACTGACAACGGGCGGCGAACGCCCGTCAAGCGTCCGGATCCTGGCTGATTCAGGGACAGCCGTGGTAAAGGCACGAGCGGCAAACCACACCCCCACCGGCACGATCAGTGCCGACCGGCGTTCCGGGTCACGGCATCGAAGCCCTCGGTAGCGGCCGGAATCGTGCGGCGCGACGAGCCCGTCATCGCCCGGAGCGCGCAGCGGCGGCGTGCCCGGAAGCCCCCACCGCCCTCCGGACGGGTCCCGATGGACCGGCCTCCGGCGGCTCCGACCACGCGTGGACGCGGGGTTATTGGGTGGATGCGCCTGCCCCGGATACCTACAGTGACGAGGCACCCGTCGTCGAGCTGGAGCGGATCATGCGCACCCACTATCCCCGTACACCGCATCTGCCCTGGTCACCCGGGGCGGCGGCGGACGACGTCCGGTCCGTGGGTCTCGCCGGGCTGGCCGGGCGCGAGGTCGTGGTGACGGAGAAGCTCGACGGGGAGAACACCACCCTGTACAGGGACGGCCTGCACGCGCGGTCGCTCGACTCGGCGCACCACCCCTCGCGGGCGTGGGTCAAGGGCCTCCAGGGCCGGATCGGCGCCGGGATCCCGGCCGGCCGGCGGGTGTGCGGGGAGAACCTGTACGCCCGGCACTCGATCCCGTACGAGGACCTGGACAGCTGGTTCTACGGGTTCTCGGTGTGGGACGAGGACGAGTGCCTGGACTGGGACCGGACCGTACGGTTCCTGTGGGGCCTCGGGGTGCCCACCCCGCGCGTGCTGTGGCGGGGCGTCTTCGACGAGCGCGCGCTGCGCAGGCTGAAGCTCGACACCGCCCGGCAGGAGGGCTACGTCGTCCGTACGGCGGCCGGCTTCGCGCGCGAGGACTTCGGGCATTGCGTGGCCAAGTGGGTGCGGGGCGGCCACGTACAGACGAGTACGCACTGGATGTTCGCCCAGGTGGTGCCGAACGGACTCGGGCCGGCGGCCCCTTTGTGGGCGGTGCGCTCCGGGGCCGAGGCCGATGTGGCGGGTCTGTCCGCCGCCGTCGGGGTGCCGGGTGGCGCTGGCGCCGATGCGGACGAGGTCGCCGAAGCCGTCGCCCGCATCGACGGATCGGCGCGGACCGGGGAGGCCCGGCTGGCCGGTGTGCTGGCCGCCGTGCTGCGCCGCGAGCCGCGGGCCCGGATCGCGGCACGGCTCGCGGCGGGGCCGGTCGGGATGGCGCTTGCCCGGCGCGTCGGCGACCTGGTGGGGCTGTACCCGTACCTGCAGCGGCCGTTCCCCGACGCGGACCGGCGGGCCGGGCTGGTGCGGATGGCCGCGGCGGCCGACCTCGGGGTGCTGCACGCGCTCGCCGGGGCGCTGGCCGGTGATCCGCAGGCCCGGGAGTGCGTGGAGTGGTCCGCTCTGTGCGCCGAGGAGGCGGGGCTGCTCGGCGGCCCCGATCCGCTGGAGGCCTTGCGCACGGCGCTGCGAGAGCCCTTCGCCGGGCTCGACGCGGACGCGGCCGACCGCTGCTGGGCGGAGGCCCGGCGGGCGTTCGGCCAGGGCAGGATCGCGGGCGCGCGTCTCGGCTGGGGTCCCGGTGTCGGCTGCGGCGTCGTCGAGGAGGCGGTGGCGGCGACATGGCAATGGCGCGACGGAGGCTTTCCCCGGCTTGTGCAGCTGTGCGGGCCCTCGGGCAGCGGGAAGAGCACCTTCGGCCGCGGCCTGCCCGGCGTGGACGCGTACGTCGCTCTGGACGACCTGCGCAGCGCCCGGGGGTCCCGGGCCGACCAGCGGGCCAACGCCGAGGTGTTGGGCGAGGGCCTGGACCGCCTCGACGCCGCGCTGGCCCGCGGCGGGACGGTGGTGTGGGACGCCACCTCGCTCACCGACCAGCAGCGCGGGCTGGCCGGCTCGGTCGCCCTGCGCCGGGGCGCCCTGGTCACCCACGCGGTGGTGCTGGTCGAGGAGGCGGAACTGCTGCGGCGCAACGCGGTCCGCCCGCATCCGGTTCCACAGCAGGTCCTGACCTCGCAGCTGCACCGGTTCAGCCCGCCGTACGCCGGTCAGGCCCACCGCACGTGGTACATCGGTGCGGGCGGCGGCATCGAGGACACGGCGGGCGGCCTCACGGGGGGCGACCCCACGGGCGGCGGCCTCACGGGCACGCGCCCGCCCGCAGGACGGGGGAGTACCGATGCGCACCAGTGAGGAGCTCTACCACCAGGTCCGCTGGGACCCCCGGTTCGATCCGGCGCGGTTCGTTCTCGGTCTGCTCCAGCGCGGGGCCCCGCCCAAGCGGGTCCCGCTGCCCTCCTTCGTGCCCGGCGGAGACATCCCCTGGCACCGGGTGCTGTTCGTCGAGGCGGACGGCGAAACGGTGTGGGACCGGGGCACCGGCGTGGACCGGATCGATGCCACCGGGGCGGGGCGGGTTCGCGATCCGCGCCTGCTGCGGGCCCCGTTCTTCACCGCGCGGACCCCGCACGCCTGGGATCCCGTGGGCGGCGCCTGGCGGCCTGCGGAGCCGGGCCCCCGGGACGGCGCTGCGGCCCCCGCCACCGTGCGGCTGCTGACGTGGAACACGCTCTGGGACCGGTACGACGGTCCGCGCATCGCCACCGCCCTGCGCAGGCCGCTGCTGCTGGCCGACCTGGCGGCCGCCGATGCCGATGTCATCGCGCTGCAGGAGGTCGAGCCCGAGCTGGTCCGCATGCTGCTGGCGGAGCAGTGGGTGCGGGCCCGGTACACCCTCGGCACGGATCCGGCCGGCCGGGACGTCGCCGAGTGCGGGCTGCTGGTGCTGAGCCGGCTCCCGGTGCGGGAGGCCGGGCTGCACCTGCTGGGCCCGCACAAGGCGGTCACCGCCGTGACGGTGGACACCGCGACCGGCCCGCTGGTCGTCGCCAACACCCACCTGACGAGCGACCACACCGAGAACGGGGACGTGCGGCGGGTCGCCGAACTGGCCCGGCTGGCGGAGGGTCTCGGCGTCGTCGAAGCGGGGGTGGCGCTGCTCGGCGACTTCAACGACGGCCGCCACGGCGCCGCGGGACCGGCGGCCGCGCTCGGCATGCGGGACGCCTGGAGCGATGTGCACGGCGCGGCGGACGCTACGCCGACCTTCGACCCCGTGGCCAATCCGCTGGCCGCGGTGGGCTCGCTGTCGGGGCGGGCGGCCCGGCTGGACCAGATCCTGCTGGGCTCCACACAGGCGCGGGTGACGCGGGCGGCGCTGCGCGGGGACACGCCGGCCTCGGAGGGGCTGTTCATCTCCGACCACTTCGGGGTGGAGGCGACGCTCGACTTCGGCGCGCGCGGCGGCGGGCCCGCCCGGCTCGACGTGCCGGCGACCGCTCGGACGGCGGTCGCCTGGCTGCCGCCGCACCTCCCCGACGCGGTACGGAAGTTGCGGCGCGAGCACGACCCGCAGGCCGGCCGCTGGCCCGCGCACGTGAACCTGCTCTTCGGCTTCGTGCCTGAGTCCTCCTTCGCCGAGGCCCTGCCTCTGTTGGCCGAAGCGGCCGCGGGGAGCGGGCCGTTCGAGGCCCGGCTGGAGGGCGTGCACAGCTTCGGGCACCGTGAGGACGCCACCGTCTGGCTGGACCCGGCTGCGGCCGGTGAGGTGCCGTGGCAGGAGCTTCGGCGTGCGCTGGCGGAGCGGTTCCCGGGATGCCGGGGCCGCGCGGACGGACGGCAGGGCTACACCCCGCATCTGACCCTGGGGCGCAGTCGTGACCCGCAGCGGGCCGTGGCGGCCTTCGCGGCTCGGCTCGGCGGCGGGGTGGCCGTGCGGGTCGGGGAGCTGGCCGTGCTCTCACGGCGCGGGGACGGGCCCATGCGGGTCCGGGCCACGGTGGCGCTGGGGACGGGCGAGGTGCGCTGGGAGCCGGAACCGGGACGCGGGCTCGAGCGCCCGTCGGCACGCCGGCCCGAGGACGCGTCGGGGAACTCGACCGCTTCACCCGCCCCGGCGGGGCCGCCCGGTCACGCCGAGTGGGTCACCGCGCGCATCCGGGCGGCTCTGGGCGGTGCGCAGGTGCACATGGCCGGGTCCCGCCGCATGGGCTGCGCCCTGCCCGGGGCCGACCTGGATCTGGTGGCCGCGCTGCCCGGGGCCGCCGATCTCGCGACGGTGCGGGCTCGGTTGGCGGCCGCCCTGCCCGAGGCCCGGCGGCTGCGCGAGGTCACCGGGGCGCGGGTCCCGGGCCTGCGGTTCCGCGTCGGGCCGCTGTCCGTGGATCTGGTGGCGGTCGCCACCGGCGGTCTGGATCCGGCGCACGCGGTGGCCCGGCGGGCGGAGCTGGGCGAGGCGGCCGCCGTCGCGCTGAGCGCGGTGAGCGACGCCGACGCCGTACGGGGGCTCGTGGGCGCGGAGCTCGCCGCGTTCGCCGGGCTGGCGCGGGAGGTGAAGGCGTGGGCGCGGGCCCGTGGCCTGGACGCGGCGCCGTTCGGCGGGCTGCCCGGGCTGGCCTGGGCGGTCCTCGCGGCGCGCACGGTGCAGGAGGCCGGGGCTCTGCCGCCCGGCGCCCTGCTGCGGGAGTTCTTCGGCAGGTGGGCCGCCTGGGACTGGCGAGAAGTGGTCGGGCCGTCGCCCTCGGCCCCCGGGTCGGCGGGCGGGCCGGATCCGGTCACGATCCTCACCCCCTCGGCGCCGGTGCGCAGTTGCACGACCCAGGTGAGCTCCGGCCTGCGCGACCTGCTGGTCCAGGAGCTGTACGAGGCCTGGGAGCAGCTGGAGGCCGACGGCGGGGACGCCGGCGGGGACGTCGGCTGGGCGCCCTCCCCGCCGCCGATGCACCGTCGGCACGCCGCCTGGGCGGTGGTGACCGTACGGACGTGCGACGGGGCGTTCGAGGAGACCCTGGGCCGGGTCCGCGGACGGCTGCGGGCACTGCTCGGCGCCCTGGAGGAAGCCGGTGTCGCGGACGCGCACGCCTGGCCCCGCCCCTTCGCCTCCGGCCCGGCATTGGCGCGCTACGCGATCGGCCTCGGGGCCACCCCGCCGGACGCGGCGCGGCTGGCCGCCCTGGCCGCCCCCTGGAGGTCCGGCCTGCCGGGGGTCGAGGTGACGTGGGCGGCCTGCGGCGAGGTGCCGGATCTGAGCGCCTGAGGCCGGGGGCGGGGGCGGGAGGGGTCAGATCTCGATGACGATCTTCCCTGCCGTGTGTCCGCCCTGACTGAGTTCGAAGGCCGCCGCCAGCTCGGCCAGCGGGAAGGTCTTGGCGACCGGCACCTTCAGCCGTCCGCTGTCGGCGAGGCGGCCCAGAGCGGCCAGGTCGCTGCCGACCGGGCGGACCCACATCCACTCGCCGCCCGATCCGAGCACGCTGGGGTCGGCGATGGAGGCGTGCCGGCCGTCGTCGTGGAGCACTTCACGGGTGACGCCGCCGACACCGCCGACGAAGTCCGCGACGACGGTGGGCCCGTCGGGCACGAGGCCGCGTACGCGTCCGGCGAGTCCGTCTCCGTACGCGACGGGTTCGGCGCCGAGTTCGCGCACCCGGTCGTGGTTGCGGGGGGAGGCGGTGCCGATGACGCGGGCGCCCAGCGAACGGGCGATCTGCACGGCGAGGGAGCCGACGCCCCCGGCGGCGCCGTGGATGAGGACGGTGTCGTCCTTGCCGGTGCCGAGGCGGGTGAGCACCTGGTAG
Source organism: Streptomyces sp. NPDC054849 (assembly GCF_053610945.1). Lineage (NCBI taxonomy): Bacteria > Bacillati > Actinomycetota > Actinomycetes > Kitasatosporales > Streptomycetaceae > Streptomyces > Streptomyces sp. NPDC054849. The sequence goes on along the minus strand of NZ_JBSGZI010000050.1, from coordinate 42,375 downwards.
GCGGTGAGCCCGGCGAGCGGGAGGCCGGCGGCCTCGGCCCAGTCGAGCGAGGCGGGCTTGTGCGCCAGGGCGCGCACGGGCACGTTGACGAACTCGGCGAAGGTCCCGCCGTGCACGTAGTCCTTGCGGGCGTACGCGATCACCTCGTCGCCCTCGGCGTATTCGGGGACGTCGATGCCGACCCGCTCGACGGTGCCGGACACGTCCCAGCCGGGGATCACCGGGTAGATGACGTCCATGAGGCCGTCCAAGCCGCCTGCCATGATCTTCCAGTCGACGGGATTCACGGCGGCGCACTTGACCCGGACGAGGACCTCACCGGGGCCGACCTTGGGCAGCGGCAGACGGATCTCGGAAAGCACCTCCGTCCCGCCGTACGTCTCGTACGCCATCGCCCGCATGGTTTCCTGGCTGCTCCGGCCCGACTGGGACATGTACCCGACCTCTCCGTGTGCTGGTGGACCCCGCCCCCCGGCCCATCCCACCACGCACGTCGCGCCCGCCCCACGAGGCGGGCGGGCGCGGCGCGGCGTGGCGCGGGCCCGACGTGGGTAGGGGCGCGGGGCTCGACTGGCCTGCCGCGGGCTCGACGTGCGCCGGCAGGGGCCCGGGTGCGGTGCCCTGCGGCGCGGGCGGTCAGGCGTGCACGGGGAAGGCGGCCTGGAAGCCGAGCCGCCCGTCCGCGCCCTCCGCGATCCGCCCGAGCACGTCGTCCAGCTCGAGGTACGCCGCCCAGCGCTCGGTGCCGGCCGCCGCGGCCAGGCGGTCCACCAGGAGGTCCTCCAGGGCTTGGATCCGCTTGCCCTTCCACACCTTGTCGGCGACGCTGACCAGCAACTCCTCCACACTCACGCCCTCTTCGCCCCATGAGGCGTGCGTCGCGGCGAACCGGGCCCGGTCCTCGGTGAAGCCGTGCGCAAGCAGGAGTACCCGGCCCGCCGGCTCGTGTTCAGAGCCCGGCCCGCTCAGTTCGGCGGTGTGCACCGCCTTGCCGATGTCGTGCGTGGCCGCCCCGAAGAGCACGGCCTCGCGGTCGAGGGTCAGGGCCGGGCAGTGCCCCGCCAGCCAGTCCGCGAGCTCGCACGCGACGTCGTGGACGAGCCGCAGGTGAGCGGCCAGCCTGGGCGGGGCGGCCAGGGCGCGCAGCAGCGCGGACACGGTCGGCGGCAGGGGTCGCAGCGGCGGTTCGCCCCGGGTGTCGAGCGCCCGGGACAGGGCATCGGTGGCAGGCATCCGATCACCCTAGAGGGTGATCACGACCTCGGCTCCGGGCCGCGAGACTCCACGGCTTCCATGGCTCCCATGGCTCCCATGGATCCGGTCACTCGTACTCCGTGCCGCCCTTGCGGGTCAGGTACGCCGGGCTGACCGCCTTGGCGATCGCGCGGCCGCCCACGACCGGGCTGTACCGCTCCGTCGACGACCGGATCACGACGCCCTCGCGCAGGTGCGCCTCCCGTCCCGACACGGTCTCGCGGCCGCTCGCCAGCTCCAGCACCGTGTCGAGGTCGTACAAGCCCTCGTACAACCGTGGTACCAGCGGCAGTTCGCCGTCCTCCAGGACGGCGGCCGCGTCCAGCCAGCGCACCTGTCCGTCGATCTCGGCGGACACGTCGAAGACGGCGTATCCGGGCGGCGTGTCGGCGGTGCGCACGTCGGTCCCGTACGACAGGTCCTGGACGCCCGCTCCGTACACCTCGCCGAAGATCCCTACGCGGGTGGCGCCGAGCCGGGCCGCCAGGGCCTCCGCGACGGCCGGCACGCCGTGGCCGCGGACGGCCCGCCAGTAAATGTTGCGCTCGTCCTCCTTGAGCGCCAGCCCCTTCGAGCCGAACCCCTTGGAGGAGACCAGGGACCGCTCGTCCTCGACGACGTACGTGAACAGGCAGGCGGTGCCGTGCAGTTTCTCGGTGAGGACGACCGGCTCGCCGGGCTCGAAGATGTGCGGGTAGCGCTGGAGGTTCTCGACGTCGACCCACGGCAGCAGGTCGGCGGCGGCTTCGACGTCTCCGTCCATGGTGGTGGGGACGGGCGGGGCCCATTTGGTGATTCCGAGCAGCTCCGCGAAGTCCGTGCCCTCCTCGGCCGCCTGCGCCAGGTCGACGTCGGCGAGCGCGCGCGGCCTGCACACCAGGCCCTGCGAGAGTTCACCGCGCAGCCGGACCGCCTTGACCCGGTCGGCGGAGCCGCCGGACAGCCGCCCGGTGAGGCCCAGCTCCTCGATCAGGGCGGCGGGCAGCACGGCCTGTTCGGGTATGTAGAGCGCGAACTCGCCGGTGCGGTAGGCGCCCTTGGCGATCACGGCTCGGTACAGGCCCACCTGGGCCAGCTCCAGCGCATCGGCGTTCGGATGCTCATGGACGGTCAGCTCTTCGGCGGTCACTCGCAGAGTGGACATGGAGGTCTCCCACGGGTCGTCACGTACGCGGCCGACGCCCGGTCGTGCGGCGCGTCGGTGACGACCACTTTCCGTTCCGCCATTTCCGCTGGTCCAGCGATTATCGCGGTGTTAGCCTGCCGCACCGCGCGGGCGTCCACGGTCGCCCGCGCTCACCGTTGCGCGCCTCGGGAGGCTCACATGTCACGTCGTCCGGTCACCGTCGTCACCGGCGGCAGCAGGGGCATCGGTGCGGCGACCTGTCTGCGGCCGGCCGCCGACGGGTACGACCTGGTGCTGGGATACGCCCGCGACGAGGCGGCGGCCGAGTCCGTCGCGGCGCGTATACGTCGGCCGGGGCCCGTTGTGTGACCGTGCGGAGGGGGGACACCTCCGAGGAGTGCGCCGTGGAGCGGCTCTTCGGCATCGCCGGCGCCGAACTGGGCACGGTGACCGGGCTCGTCGACAACGCGGGGGTGACCGGCCCGCTGGGCCGGCTCGCCGACGCCCGGACCGAGGACCTGCGGCGGGTGGTCGAGGTGAACCTCCTCGGGTACCTGCTGTGCTGCCGCCGGGCCGCCCGGGACATGGCGGAGGCCGGCGGCGGGGCGATCGTGAACGTCTCGTCCGCGGCCGCCACCCTCGGCAGCCCCGGGGACTACGTGCACTACGCGGCCACCAAGGCGGCCGCCGACGCGCTGACCGTGGGGCTCTCCAAGGAGCTCGGCCCTGACGGGATCCGGGTCAACGCCCTGGCGCCCGGCGTCATCCAGACCGGCATGCACGCGGCGATGGGCGATCCCGACCGTCCGGCCCGGGCCGCCGCTGGCCTCCCGCTCGGACGGCCCGGCCTGCTCGAGGAGATCGCCGGGGCGATCGCCTGGCTGCTGTCCGCGGACGCCTCGTACACGACGGGCACCGTGCTGCGGGTCTCCGGCGGCCGCTGACCTTCAAAGACCCCCCATCCCCGCCGCTACTCCATCGCCGCCCGGGTGGCCGGACCGTAGACGCCCGGGGGGTCGCCCTTGACGGACCGGTCGCGCTGGAGCTGGCTGACGCCGCGCTTGGTCTGGGCGTCGTAGACACCGGTGACGGAGACGTACGTGAACCCCTGCCCGTAGAGCATCTCCTGCAGGGCGCGCACCTCGGGTCCGGTGTCCCCCATCCGCAGGGTGGCCGAGCCGCCGGACGGGGACGGGGCCGACGCGCTCGGCGGGGGCGCCGGCTTCGTGCTCCGGTTCTCGGCCGCATCCGGGGCTCCCGTGGACGAGGGCGATGCGGAGCGTACGGACGCGGTCGGCCCGGGTTCCTCGTCTCCGGTGCCGGGGCCGCGCCCGGGGAGCACCGGCACGGACAGCTCGGCCGGCGGCGCGGCCCGGGACGGTTCGGGGTCCGGTCCGTCCAGCAGCAGCAGCAGCAGCAGCACCAGCGTGCCCACGGCCGAGAGCGCGAGGAGGGTGAGGACGGCCGCCGGAAGCCGGCTGCCGCCGCCCCGGCCACGGCCCGTTCCCGGCTCCACGTCACGGCGGACCGCGGGCGGGGCGGCAGCGGGGGCACCGGCGACCGGGCCGCCCTCCGGGCCGGGGAAGACGGGGAGTCCGGTCTGCGGCCAGGCGGGCGCCGTCGACCGTGGCGGCCGGCTCGAGGGGGCGACGTACGGGCGTACGAGCAGGTGGTCGTCGGGGACGATCCCGCTCTCGTCAGGGTCCTGGGACATGGTTGTCTCCCGGCGGGGCGGGGGCCTGCGCGGTGCGGTGCCGCCCCCTGCCCGGCCGGTCAGTCTCTGCGCCGCCGGGCGGCCTGCGCCGGGACCCGACCGGCGGTGGGGGTGCCGGGGGCGCCGAGGGCCGGAGAACCGCCGATCGTGGCCGGGGGGAGCGAGGTGCGAACGGATGTGGACATCTGGTGTATCTCCGAAGTGCGGCTCAAGCAGTGGTTCTTGATTCGGGCGCACTCTTGCCCCCGGAACGGGCCAGGTCAAGCCCCATGTCCGATCTGCTCCCGGCCGTCCGGTCTGTCGGGTGCGATTCTCCCGCTTCGCCCCACCGCTCAGTCGAGGGCGTCGGGCCGGCGGCGCACGGCGGTGGCCCAGACGGTGGCGGCCGCCACGAGCATCAGGGCGGCTCCGCCGAGCGGGGCGGCGGGTGCGGAGATGCCGTCGACCGCGAGGCCGCCGAGCAGCGCGCCCGCCGCTATGGCGAGGTTGAACATGGCCACCATGAGCGAGGACGCGGCTTCGGCGGCGGCCGGGGCTGCCTTGATCATCCAACTCTGCAGGCTCACCGAGACGCCTCCGTACACCAGTCCCCAGGCGAGCAGCAGCGTGATCCCGGTGACCGGTCCCGGAAGGACGGCGATGAGCGCGAGGATCACGCCGAGGGAGGCGCTGACGGCGAGCAGGGTCCGATACGGGTCACGCGCCCCGGCCAGGAAGTTGCCCGCGACGCCCGCGACGCCGTAGCCGAGCAGCAGGGTGCTGACGTATGCGGCGTCGATTCCGGAGACGTCCTGCAGGATCGGCCGTACGAAGGTGTAGGCGGCGAACTGCCCGGTCACCACGAGGAAGGTGACGATGACGCCGGCCCGGACGGCGGGATTGCCGCGGAGCAGGGCGGGGAGTTCGGGGAAGGCGATGTGCCGGGTCGGCGGCAGCGGGGGCAGCAGCAGGAGCAGGGCGGCCAGCGTGACGAGGCCGAGGGCGCCGACCGCCGCGAAGGCGGTGCGCCATCCGCCGAGTTCGCCGAGCAGGGTGCCGGCGGGGACGCCGAGCACGGAGGCGGTGGGGACACCGCCGAAGACGAGGGCGGTCGCCCGGCCGACGTGGCGCTCGGGGACCAGGCGCACGGCGAGTCCGCCGGCGATGGCCCAGAATCCGCCGACGCTGACCCCCACGAGCAGGCGGGCGGCCAGCACGACGGCGAAGTCCGGGGCGAGGGCGGCGGCGAGGTTGGCGGCGGCCATCAGGGCGATGAGCACGCAGAGCACGAGCCGGCGGTCGAGGCGGCCGGCTCCCACGGTGACCAGCGGCGCGCACACTCCGGCGACCAGCCCGGGGACGGTGACCATCAGTCCGGCGGTCCCGTCGGACACACCGAGGTCGGCCCCGACGGGGGTGAGCAGGCCGACGGGCAGCAGCTCGGAGGTGATCAGGCAGAAGATGCCGAGCGCGACCGCGCACACGGCCGCCCAGCCCTTCCACGGGGCGCAACCGCTCCCCGGTCCCGGTCCGGCCGCCGGACGGACGGCGGGCGGGGGGCCTGCGGCAGGTCCGGACTGGGAGCCGGTGGGCGTCGGGCCGGACGTGGACGGGCCGGACGTGGACGGGCCGGACTCGGAGCCGACGGGTGGCGGGCCGGACTCGGAGCCGACGGGTGGCGGGCCGGACTCGGGGAAGGGCGCGGGGTTGCCGGGCGCGGCGGCTGACGTCATGGATCGGTACTCCGTACGGGCGAGCGGCGGGCAGGGCGCGGCAGCACGGGGCGCCGGGGGTCGCGCCTCCCCCGCCGCCCGCACTGCCGTTCCAATCTGCCACACGCCCCTGCCGTCCGGACCGGCCCGGTGTCACCCGCGCGCGTGAAGCGGGGAACCGGGCCGGGCGGCCCGTGCGGCAAGGTGGTCGGATGCAGTTACGCCGGGCCGTGCCCCTCTCCCTCGCCGCGCTCCTCGCCGGCGCCGGCTGTGTCTCCGTCGGGCCGCAGGATCCGGCTCCGGTTCCCGTCCGGGGTTCCGTGCCGCCCGCCGGTGCACCAATCGAACCCTCGCCCCTCTCCCTGCCCGCCCTGCCCCTGGGCCCGCTGCCGGTGCCCGCGCCGCACGGTCCGGTGGCGGACCCGATGGCGGAAGCGAGCCCGGAACCGGCCGGCGAGCGGGCGCGCACGAAGGCGGCGGCGCCGCACCGGTGGACGCGCCTGCCGGGGAAGGCGACCGCCCGGCCGCGCCGTCGGCCGGCCCCGCCTCCCCGCCCGGACGAGTTGTGCGCGGCCGCGGAGGGCGTCGTACCGCCGTCCGTCGTCGACCTGTGTCTGCGGCAGTACGGCCGCTGACCGGGTCCGTGCAGGATGCGACGCTTGACCCTCCCCCTGTGTCAGACCTTGTCGTGGAGAGCGTCATGTTCACCATCGGAGACTTCGCCAAGCACGGCCGGGTGTCGGTCCGCATGCTGCGTCACTACGACGCCCTCGGACTGCTGCGCCCGGCGCGTGTCGACCCCTTCACCGGCTACCGCTTCTACGAGGCCGGCCAGCTCGCCCGGCTCAACCGTGTCATCGCGCTCAAGGAGCTCGGCTTCAGCCTCGACCAGGTGGGGACGATCCTCGACGAGCGGGTGGATTCGCAGGAGCTGCGCGGCATGCTGCGGCTGCGGCAGGCGGAACTGGAGACCGCCATGGCCGCCGCGGCGGCCCGGCTGGTCCAGGTCGAGGCGAGGCTCCGGACCATCGAAAGCGAGGGAACCATGCCTGCCGACGACATCGTCGTGAAGAGCCTTCCGCCCGTCCGGCTCGCCGAGCTGACCGGGACGGCCGGGAGCTTCGAACCGCAGGACATCGGCCCGGTCATCGGCCCGCTCTTCGACGAGCTGTGCCGCCGCGTCGAGGAGGCCGGAGTCGTCCCGACCGGCCCGGGCATCGCGTCGTACGAGGACGCGCCCGGCGCCGAGTCCGGGACGGCGATCCTCGTCCGCGCCGGGCTGCCGGTGGCGTCCTCGGTCCGTGCCGACGATCTCGGGGGCGAGGTACGGATCGTCACGCTGCCGGGGGTGGAGCGGGCCGCGACCGTGGTGCACCGGGGCTCGATGGACGGGGTCCTGCCGACGGCCCAGGCCCTGGCGCGGTGGATCGAGGCGCACGGCCACCGTTCGGCCGGGTACACACGGGAGTTGACCCTCGCCTGCCCGGAGGACCCGGACCAGTGGGTCACCGAACTGCAGCAGCCCCTGGCCCCCACGCCCTGAGTCCACCGCGGTCCGGCAGGACGGGCCTCAGGGGCGGCTTCCGCAGGCGCGGGCGCAGCGCCGGGCGGTGTCGCGGCGGGCCGTGCGCAGCCTGCGTACGGTGTTGTGGCCGCGCCGCTTCCACTCCCCCCGGGGCAGCACGGCCCGCTGGCCGCCGCTCGCGATCAGGGCGTTGACCGGGGTCATCGGGTCGGCGGCCATCGCCTTCGCGAACAGGACGCCGACCACCAGCGGGACCAGGGCCACGGCCAGGGCCGAGCCGGCGGTGGTCACGTGCTGCATGCGCGGGCGGACGGTCGCGCTGCGCGGGGCGTCGGAAGTCATGCCCCCATTCGACCAGCGGCGGCGCGGCGGGGAATCGGGGCGGATACTCAGGCGGTTGGTCTCGAGATACTCAGACGGAGGGGGCGGGTGGTAGGTGATGACGGTATCGGGGCAGGGTTTCGAGGCCGCGACCGGTGACGGCCCGGCCGCGGCGCCCGGCGGGCGCGAGGCCGAGCTGCGCACGGCGTACGAGGGGCTGCTGCAGATCCGCCGTCTGGTCAACGGCCCGGCCGGCACCGCGGTTCCCGCGCCGTGGGAGGTACGGCAGCTGCCGCGCGCCGTGGCCCTCGTACTGGAGGCCTCGGGGATCACCCCGTCGGCGCTGGACGCGGACGGGCGGCGTACGCGCACGGGCTACCGCGTGGCCGCAGGGCCCGAGCCCGGACGGGTGGAGGTGACGTGGCTCGGGCCGCCCGGAGGCGGCGCGGCCGAGGAGGAGCAGGAGCGGCTGACGGCCTGTGCGGCCGTGCTGGAAGGGCTGGGCTGGGTGTGCCTGCTGTACCGCGGCCCTCGCCGACGCCGCTTCCTGGAGGTGGAACCCCCGCGCTGACCACCCGGGCCCCGGGAGCCTCGGGGACTCGGCGGGCGCGGGGGCTCAGCGGGCGCGGGGGCTCAGCGGGCGGGCGTAGCGTCCGGCGAGGGCGGTCACCGTCTCGGCGAGGGCGCGGCGCAGTGCGGGCGGGCCGAGCACCTCGGCCTCCGTGCCGAGTCGGAGCAGGTCGCCGACGGCGACGGCCTCGGACTCGACGGGGAGCCGCAGCCGCACCCAGCCGGCCGTGTCGGCCGGGCCGGCGTCGGCGAGCGCCCGCGCGCCCGCCGCCCCGAACTGCATGGGCAGCAGCCGCTGACCGCGCGGGGACAGGCGCAGCTCCGCGGTCTGCTGGTGCAGCGCCGCGTCCAGGCGGTCGGTGGACTCCTGCCAGTACGCCGCGAGTTCGAATCCGGTGGGCCGTTCGAAACCGTCCGCCGCGCTCTCCACCGCCAGGAACCGCGAGACCCGGTAGGTGCGCACCGCCTCCTCGATCCCGGCGACGAGGTACCAGATGCCGCCCTTGAGGACGAGGCCGAGGGGCTGCAGCTCGCGCCGCACCTCGCCGCGCCGGCGGCGGTAGTGGGCGTGCAGGAGGCGCTGGTCCCAGACGGCCTGGGCGATCTGCGCGAGGTACGGGACGGGGTCGGCCTCCCGGAACCAGGCGGGCGCGTCCAGGTGGAAGCGGTCCCGGATCTGCCGGGCCCGTCCGGCGAGTGCGGCGGGGAGCGCGGCCTGCAGCTTCAGCTGCGCGGCGGCCAGGTCGGCGCCGAGGCCGAGTTCCCGCGCGGGTCCGGGGGCGCCCGCCAGGAAGAGGGAGCCGGCCTGGGTGTCGGTGAGGCCGGTGAGGCGGGTGCGGTAGCCGTCGGCCAGCCGGTACCCGCCGGCCGGGCCCCGGTCGGCGAGGACGGGGACGCCGGAGGCGCCGAGGGCGTCGATGTCCCGGTAGACGGTGCGCACGCACACCTCGAGTTCGGCGGCGAGTTCGGGCGCGGTCATCCGCCCGCGGTTCTGCAGGAGCAGGAGCAGGGAGAGGAGCCGGTCGGCGCGCATGGTGCCCATTGTCGTCGCACTTCGCGGTACCTGACAGGAGGTGTCAGGTACCGCTGTCAGCCTGAGGGGGCACCCTGATGAACCGCCGGGCGGAGCAGACCGTTCGGCCGGCCGAGAGGACCGTCATGCCCACGCCCGTAGAGACCGGTGGCCGCTTCACCTTCGCCGACTGGGAGGAGAGCCCGGTCGGCCCCGCGGAGGCCGTGCCGCGGCTCGCCCACGCCCGTGTCACCAATGCCTTCACCGGTGGGATCGATGCTCCTCGGACCGCCTGCGACTACACGATCGCCTACACCGGGGAGAACGTCGGCAGTTACAGCGGCATGGAACTGCTCGCCGGCAGCGTCGACGGCCGCGAGGGCACCTTCGTACTGGAGGAGCGCGGCACCTTCGACGCGACCGGCACCGTCTGCCGCTTCGAGGTGGTACCCGGTTCGGCCACCGGAGACCTCGCCGGGCTGACGGGCTCCGGAGGATTCACCTTCCGCCACGGCGAATCCTCCGTCGCCTACTCCTTCACCTACGACCTGGGCTGAGGGTCAGGCGCAGGCCGGTTCCGGGCGGGCCCGGGTCGTCGTGCTCGTTCGATCCCTCAGGTCACGGCGCGCCGAAGATCAGGGTCAGCCGCGGCGTCCCCTCGCCTGCCTGCGCCTCGGAGGACCACAGCCACAGGGCGTCGGTTCCGGTGCTGCTCAGCGCCAGACCGTAGTCGGTGCCGAGCGCCGCAGCGACGGTCGCGGTGGTCAGTCCGGTGGTGTGCACCGCCGAACCGTCAGGGATCCCCGCGAATGCGCCGAGCGCCGGACCGCCCAGGGCGGGGCGGTTGTCGTACGTCGTGCCGCCCTCGGTCCACGACCCGGTCACCGGGACGACCGAGACGGTGTCCGTCGTACCGGCGCCGCTCATGGTGCTCGTCTTGACGCTGAGGGCGGCCGACTTCAGCACCGTGCCCGCGGGTGCGGCGGGCAGATTGAAGCGCAGGTAGCTCGCGTAGAACGAGGTGCCGCGGACCGCGAGTGATCCCGAGGTGCCGTAGTTCGCGGCGGGGGCGCCCGCGTTGGCGTAGGTGTCCTCAGCCGCGGTGACCTGGACCACCGAGTCGGCCGGGGCCGTGGCGAGGGCGTAGTGGTTCTGCACCTGGGCCGCGCCGAGGACGGTGGGGTAGACGGCGGTCTCGTCGAGCTGTCCCGCCCAGTACTCGCTGGTCGGGCGGTCGGGCCAGCCGCCGAGGCTGTCGCCGCCGGCGTGCCAGTAGCCCGAGAAGTTCTCGTGCGTGGTGACGGCGAGGGTGCCCCGCTGGACGCCGTCCACGTAGAGGGTCATCCCGCCGGGTCCCTGGGTCGCCACGACGTGGTGCCACTGGTTGTCGTTGTACGTGCCGCTGGTGGTGACGGTACGGGTGGCTCCGGTGTAGACGCCGTAGACCAGCCGTCCGTCATTCGTCATGTAGATGTGCTTGTCGTACTGATTGCTGCCGCGCGCCTGGTTGTTGCCGAAGCCGAAGAGCTTGCCGCCCCGGGTGGTGTTCGTCCTGAACCAGGTCTCGATGGTGTAGGTGCCGCCCACCGTCTGCCGCTTGTCCCCGTACACCTGGGTGTCCGTGCCGTTGAAGCCGATCGCCGTGCTCGCGCCGGAGACCGCGCCGGGGCTCTGGCGCAGGGCGGGGGCGTTCAGGTGCACGCCGCTCTGGTTCCCGCCGGACGAGGAGTCCCCGGCGAAGGGCAGGGACGATTCGTCGTAGCGCCAGTACTGCTGGGCCCCGTCGGTGCGGACCTGGTTCGGGTAGCCGTCCACCGTGGTGGGGACCGTCACGCTCGCCGTCGCGGACAGGGCGCTGGTGTTGCCCACCGCGTCGGTGGCCGTCACCCGGTAGGTGTACGACTGGCCCGGCGTGACGGTGGTGTCGGTCCAGGAGGCCTGCGGGCGCTTGAAGAACAGCGAGTCGGCGGTGACCGTGGCGACCGGCGCGGCCGCGCCGTTCCGGTAGACCTTGTACGTCACCGCGCTGTCGTCGAGGTCGAGGCTGGTGCGCCATCGCACCTGGACCTCGCCGGGCTTGAAACTGACGGCGCTCGCCACGGGCACGGTGGGCGCGCCGCTGTCCCCGGTGGAGGCGAAGCGCGTCAGGCTTTGCTGCGCCGCCCCGTTGACGGTGGTGAACTCCCCGCCGACCCACAGGTACTGGACGCCTCCCTTGGAGCCGACCGTCATGACGCGCGGGCCGATGCCCTCGCCGATGCCGTCGTTGGTGTCGGGGGCCCAGCCCAGCTTGCCGACGCCACCGGTGGGCTGCGCGAGCAGGTGGTGGCGCTGGCCGTCGGGGAACTCGCCGACGCTGGAGCAGTCGTGCGCGTGCGAAGCGCTGTAGAGCACGCCCTGGTACGGCAGCACGGCCTGGGTGGCGCCGAGGCAGGTGTCGCGCCAGCGCTGGCCGAAGTCGCTGAGGTTGAGCGCTATCCGGCCGTCGAAGACCCCGCCGCCGGTGCCCTCGTTGGCGGTGTAGAAGCCGGTGGCGTCGGTCGCGACGTCCTTGACGACGGAGTTGGTCTCGATGAAGCCGGCGTACGACGTGGTGAGCGCGCCGCTCGTCGCGTCGACGACGGCGAGCGCGTGCGTGTTCGTGCCGTTGACGGTGAAGAAGTCGCCGCCGAGGACCACGCGGTCGCCGTCCGGGGTGACCTCGATGGCGCGCCCGGGCTCGTCGGCGTTGGCGGTGAAGGGCTTGAGCGCCCCGTCGGCCGCGCCGACGGCGGCGAAGCGCCGGCGCGGCTGGCCGGCCACGCTGAGGAAGTCGCCGCCGGCGTAGACGGTGTCCCCGGTGACGGCGAGGGCGCGGACGGTGGCCGCGAAGGCCGGGCGGAAGCCGCTCTTCACCGTGCAACTCGCCACGTCGACGGCGGCGAGGCTGGAGACGGCGGTGCCGTTGACGGCGCCGAAGTAGCCGCCGGCGTACAGCGTGGTCTTGTCCGGTGAGAGGGCGAGCGCACGGACCGTCGCGGTGCCGGAGCCGACGGTGAAGGACAGTTTGCAGGAGGTCGGGGCGCCGGTGGCGGCGTCGAGCGCCACGAAGTTCACGGCCTGCTGCTCGCTGCCGGCACCACCCGCGGGCGGTCGCACGGTCGAGAAGGTTCCGCCGGCGAAGACCTGGCCGCCCGCCTCGGCGAGGGCCCACACGACTCCGTTGGGCTGCCAGGCCGGCAGTGCGTCGGCGGTGAAGGCGACGGGCGGGGTGACGGCCGCGGCCTGTGGGACGAGGCCGAGGCCCATTCCTGCGCCGGTTCCGGCCAGGGACAGGACGAGAGCGGCCGCCAGGTTTCGGGATCTACGCATGAACCCCCCAGTTCGGTGTGCGGTTCGGCCGTTGTCGCGCGGCCGGGTGATCCATGGCCGGAAACCGCTGAACGGCAGTCCGCGGTCATGCTCACGGGCGCACCCTAGAGCGATTCGGCGTTCGGTTCATCCCACTTGACGCATCGGATGCCACATCGAGCCGATGCCTTCGCGCGGGTCCGCCCTCACGTGCGGGGCTTGGCGCGGATGTGCATGCGCTCCCCCTGCCGCCCGAAGAGACTGAGGATCTCCACGGGCCGACCGTCCGCGCTGGTGAACCAGTGCGGCAGCCGGGTGTCGAACTCGGCCACCTCGCCGGGGCCGAGGATCAGGTCGTGCTCGGCGAGGACGAGCCGCAGCCGGCCGTCGAGCACGTACAGCCACTCGTAGCCCTCGTGGGTACGGAGATCCGGCTCGCCACCGCGGTCGGGGATGAGCATCTTGAACGCCTGGAGGGGGCCCGGGCTGCGGGTCAGGGGGACGACCGTGCCGCCGTTCGGCAGGGTGCGGGGAGTCAGCCGGACCCGGGGATCCCCCACCTCCGGAGCGCCGACCAGGTCGTCCAGGGGCACGCGGTACGCCGCCGCGAGCGGCAGCAGCAGTTCCAGGCTGGGGCGGCGCCCGCCGGACTCCAGCCGGGACAGGGTGCTCTTCGAGATGCCGGTCGCCTCGGAGAGCGCGGCCAGGGTGAGGCCGCGCTGGGCGCGCAGCCGTCTGAGCCGGGGGGCTACCTCGTCGAGGACCGCTTGGTGGGGAGGGGGACTGTCCATGCGGCCATTCCACCCCGGGCGTCCCGGAAACGGCAACACTGTTTGCCGCCACGAGCGCATGCGGACACGCTCCTCCCCATGAGCCCACGCAGAGACTCCGGACCCGGACACCCCCACGGACAGCACCCCGTCGGCTCGGACGGGAGGGCCGGCCCGGTCTCGCCGCAGGACGGCCGGCCGGAAGGGGCCGTGCCGTCCGCCGCGACCACCGGGCCGGCACCCGCCACCGCCGGGCCGGCCGCCGCGACCGCCGTGCCGACTGCCGGCGCCGGGCCGGCACCCGCGGTGCGGTGGGCACTTGCCGGCCTCTCGCTCTCCGTCCTGCTGTCCTCGCTCGGCACGAGCATCGCCCACGTCGGCATGCCGACGCTGGCAGAGGTCTTCTCCGCCCCCTTCCAGGAGGTCCAGTGGGTCGTCCTCGCCTACCTCCTCGCCATCACCACCCTGATCGTCGGCGCCGGACGGCTCGGTGACCTCGTCGGGCGTCGACGGCTGCTCCTGGCCGGGACATCCCTGTTCACGGGCGCCTCTGTGCTGTGCGGGGCCGCGCCCACGCTCTGGCTGCTGATCGGCGCCCGGGCGGCGCAGGGCCTCGGAGCCGCCGTCATGATGGCCCTCACCATGGCGTTCGTGGGTGAGACGGTCCCCAAGGCGAGGACGGGCAGTGCCATGGGGCTGCTCGGCACGATGTCCGCGGTGGGCACCGCGCTCGGTCCGTCGCTGGGCGGCGCCCTGATCGCCGGGTTCGGCTGGCGGGCGATCTTCTTCGTCAACGTGCCGCCGGGTCTCCTGGCCCTGCTCCTCGCCGGGCGCCATCTGCCCCTCGACCGCCAGGGGCCGCGGGCCGGCCGGGCCCGCTTCGACCACCTGGGCACGCTGCTGCTCGCGCTGACGCTGGCCGCCTACGCGCTCGCCATGACCCTCGGTCACGGCCGTTTCGGGCCGCTGAACACGGCGCTGCTGGTGGCCGCCGCCTGCGGGGTCGGACTGTTCGTGCGCGCCGAGGCGACAGCGGCCGCGCCGTTGGTCCAGCGGGCGGTGTTCCGCGATCCGGTGCTCCGCGCGAGCCTCGCCACGAGCGCGCTCGTCTCGACGGTGATGATGGCGACGCTCGTGGTCGGCCCCTTCTACCTCTCTCGTACGCTCGGGCTCGGCGAGGCCCTGGCCGGGGCCGTCCTGTCGGTCGGTCCGCTGGTCGCCGCGGTGACGGGGGTGCCGGCCGGTCGCACCGCGGACCGGTTCGGCGCACGGCGCATGACGGCCGTCGGGCTCCTCGCGATGGCGGCCGGTTCCCTGGTCCTGTCCGTGACGCCGTCGGCGCTCGGCGTCCTCGGCTACGTCGTCCCCCTCGCCGTCGTCACCGCCGGCTATGCGGTGTTCCAGACGGCGAACAGCACGTCCGTCATGGCGGACGTGCTCCCGGACCGGCGGGGCGTGGTGTCCGGCATGCTCAACCTCTCGCGCAATCTCGGGCTCCTCACCGGTGCGTCGGTCATGGGCGCCGTGTTCGCGCGCGCATCGGCGACGGCCGACGTCGCCACGGCGTCCGCGGCGGCCGTGGCCACCGGTATGCGGATCACCTTTCTGGTCGCGGCGCTTCTGGTCCTCGCCGCGCTCGCCATCGTGGCGGGAGGCGCGTACCGGCGGCCCCCCGGCGGAAAGGGCCGACCGGCCGCACGGTTCCGGCGCGGCTCCGCAGGGTCGTGATCCGGACGGCGTCCTCCGGATCCGGCCGGGCGGTGCGTGCTCACGGAGGTCACCCCGGCGAAACGGCCCCGCGCGAGGCCGCGCGCCTCTACCGTGCCCTGAGGTGATGGCACGGGCACGGAGGGCGGGGCGGATGGACGAAGAAGAAGACATGCGGCTGGCGGGGATGACGCCGGAGATCTCCCGCCGCACCCTCACCATGCTGCGCGGCCTCGCGGGCCTGGAGCCGCCCGAGCAGGTCCCCGAGGAGGCGATGGTCGTCGCCGACGCCGTCCTGGCAGAGCACGGCACCGACGGGCTCCGGGTCCTGGTGATGACCCTGGCGGCCTGGGCGACGGCCCAGATCGAGAACGTCGCCGAGCTGAGCGGGCGCAGCCACGAGGCGGTGCTGGACGCGATGGAGCTGGCATGTCTGGAGGCGAATGCCGAAGACTAGAACGGCGGTCCGGCGGCCAGATCCGGCGCGGCCGCAGGGCCCCGGGCCCCGGCGCACGCGGTGGCGGGCCGGATCCCCGGAATAAACCACGTCCGGCCCCACCCGGATCGGCGGGCGTCGGCGACACTGGGGAGAGCAGGACCGTCGCGGGGGGTCGTGATCGGAGGCCGTCGTGAGCACACCTTCCCCCATCCGGATCGCCGCCGTCCTGTCCACGGAACACCGTGGACGGCTGATGTCCCAGGCCCGGGAGGTCAATTTTCCGGAGAACGCCCGGATCTTCGACGAAGGCAACCGGGCGGACTCCTTCTGGATCGTGCGCTCCGGCACGGTGACGCTGGAGATCCCCGTGGCCGGCCGCAAGCCCGCGCCCGTGGAGAACCTCGGCCCCGGCGAGCTCGTGGGCTGGTCCTGGCTGTTCCCGCCGTACGTGTGGCAGCTCGGCGCGCAGGCGATGACGCCGGTGCGCGCGTACGAGTTCGACGCCCCGGCCGTGCGGATGCTGATGGACGCCGACCCCGCCTTCGGGTCCGCGATCGGGCACTGGGTCGGGCGCGTCCTCGCACTGCGGCTCCAGCAGACCCGCACCCGCCTGCTGGAGATGTACGCCCCGCGCCTGAGCGCGGCGGGCTGAGGCGAACTCCTTGCGGCGCTGGGCGGCGGCGACCGCGAAGGCGAAGCCGGTGACCCCGCCCGGAGGTACCGCTCCGGGCGTGGACGGCGAGCAGGGAAGTTCGCTGTCGCGCTCTGGGGCGGAGTCGGTATAGCGGCGGTCCCGGTCGGTCAGCACCCGTAGGTCGGCGTCCTGGCCCCACGGCGCCCGTACGGCGGCCGGGTCGCGGATGACGACCAGCTGGTCGGCGGCGGGCGAGAGCCGCGCGGCGCCTTGCCCCCGGGACGGGGTTGCGGACCCCGTCCGGGCAGATCACGGCCGCCGGGCGCTCAGGTTTCAGGGGCGTCTCCCGGTCGGTGTTCGGCCGATTCGGCGGGCCGCTCCCCCACTGGTCAGACCGCCCCCCACCGCTGCGGTCTGCAGTCATTCGTACACGATCGGTGACGAAAAATGGGGGTGCGAACGGGCGTTCGCGGCTCGGGTGGGCAAGACTCTGTCCGCTATCCGCAACACCAACCCAAGGGAGTGTTCGCAATGCGGTCCATCGCAAGGGGTCTCGGGCTCGGTTCCGCCGCCATGGCGCTCACCGCGCTCACCGCACTGGCCTGGCCGGGCACGGCAGGCGCCGCCCCGGCCGGGACGGCGAGCCTGTACGCCCCGTCCGCACTGGTGCTCGGCGTGACGGCCGGGCCGGACGCCGACACCGGCACGGTGCTGCGTGCGGTGACGCTCGTCTGTGCGCCGGCGCCCGGCGGGACGCACCCGGACCCGGTCGCCGCGTGCGGCGAATTACGCGCGAACGGCGCACAGCTGGATCCGCTCGCTGCGCCGGCCGCGGACGCCGTGTGCACCAGGGAGTGGGACCCGATGACGGTGACGGCCGACGGCGTCTGGGAGGGCCGCCGGCTCAACTACACCTACACATTCGCCAATCCGTGCGGCCTCCGCAACACCACGGGCGCACTGTTCGACTTCTGACCCCGCATCACGCGGCGGGCCGGGCGGCGCCGTGCGACCGCCGCCCGGCTCACAGCGGATTGCCGCCGTCCCTGTTCAGGGCGTGCCCGGGCCGGAAGAACTTCTTCGCGAAGAAGTGCCCGCGCTCGGCGGCCATCCGGAACCACGGCTCGGATTCCTGCAGTCCGTCCCGCTGCTCGACGAGCCGCCCCATCTCCCACATCGCCTCCACGTCTCCCCGCTCGACTGCGGCGCGCAGCAGCCGCTCGGCCTCGGTGAAGTCGCCGAGCAGCTTCTGGCGCAGTGCGAGGGCGCGCAGCGCACGTGGGTTCCCCGCGGCGGCCGCCGTCTCGGCCTCCTCCAGTGAGGCGAACCGGTGGCGGTTGCGCCGCCAACGCAGCACCAGGAGGAGGACTCCGGCGCCCCAGACCGCCCAGCTCGCGGTCACGAGGCCGTCGCTGCCGTTGGTCCAGGCGAGCACGCTGAGCGCGGCGGCGACGAGCAGAAGCAGATACGGCATGGCGTTTCCCCCGGAACGGTGAGGTGGCGAGCGGGCTCGCGCAGTCTAGGCCGCAGGCACGCCAACCACCCTGTGTTCTCAGCCCAGTTCGAGGCTGGTCACTCCGAACAGTTCGGCCAGGGCGAGGGCCGGGGCGGGGCCGGTGTACATCCGGGCAGTCTCGAAGGTCGGGACCAGGCCCAAGCCCGCGCACAGCGCGGTGGCCTGCGGGTTCGCGTCCGGCACGTCCAGGGAGACCACCCCGCCGGGCGCGTGCCCGGCGAGCCGCCGCAGCAGCGCGGCCGCCACGGACGGGGTGGCCGCGTACAGCGGCCCGATCCGGGGGGCGGCGCTGCACGGGCGGATGACCCCGAGGCCCTCGATCCGGCCGTCGCGGACGGCGGCCAGGGCCGTCCGGCCGGGCAGCCCGGTCCAGGCGGACAGGAAGGCGTCACGCGGTTCGGGGAAGAACCGCCGGTCGTACGCGGCGAGCAGGCCGAAGGGCAGCGAGGCCGCGTCCACGATGTCGACCCGGGCCCCGCCGCCGCCGTCCCCCCGGGGGACGCCCTCGTGACGGATGTTGTTCCAGGCCGGGCGGAATCCGGACTTTCGATAGTTGTCCTGCTGGTCGACGACGCCGTCCAGGCCGACGAGCCGCCCTTCGAGGCGTTCCATCCCGGCGTGCCACAGCCGTATCCCGTAGCCCTGAGCGCGAAAGGCGGGACGGGTGATGTAGAAGCCGATGAAGCCGAAGCCGTCGCCGTACCGCACGGCGGAGATGCAGGCCACCGGTTCGCCGTCGAGCCGTCCGACGAGGAATCCCTCCGGGTCGGCGACGGCGAACGCGAACCGGTCCGAATCCCCCGGATTCCAGCCCTCCTCCTCGGCCCAGCCGCGGATCAGGTCCATGTCGGCGGCGCTCGCGCCGCTGATCTCGAATGCCGTCATGCCGGTGTTGTACCAGACGCGGACGGGGTGCGCAGCGGGGCCTGATCGGCCGTCAACAGGTCTATGAGCAGCGCCGGGTCGACGTCCCGGTGGAGGTCGCTGACCTGCCCGTCGCCCACTTCGACGACCCGCCACACGCCGTCCGCGCGCAGCGCCAGATCAGTGGTCACGAAGGGGCAGCCCAGCGCCTCGACCGCCGCCCGGACCGGCGCCAGGTCCGGCGCCGGGACCTCGGCGACCGGGCTGTCGGGGTGAGCGGTGACCAGGCGGGGCACCCCGTTCCGCCACCACACTCGTACCTCCGCGGCGGCCGTCTCCGGCGCGACGAAGGTCTCGAAGGCCCTCAGCACCACCCCGCCGGTCAGGAAGCCGTCCTGGAGTTCGACGAAGCGGGCGACCACGCGGCGCAGGGCGGCCGCGTCGGCGAGGTCGGGCACGTAACAGGCCTCGTCCCACTCGTGCTTGCGGGACTTCACGTAGTCCTTGACGACGGCGGCTCCGGGCGGAAGGGTCGCGGCGAGGGCCGTGAGCCGATCCGGGTCCGGTGCCTGCCCCGGGGCCGTCGCCAACCAGCCGCTGACCGGGGTGAGCCGGGCGAAAATCGCGTACCAGCCCGGGAGTTCGTGCGCCCGGCGGTAGGCCTCGGGAGTGACGGCGAGCTCACCGCCGCGCCGGCGCAGGGCCGCGTCCAGTTCGGCGTACCGGTCGGCGGGGACCATCCAGCCCCGGTACCAGACGGATCCCGCCCCGTGGGGCACCCGCGCCACCGCCCGCTCGGGGTCCCCGGCGAGCAGCGCGTCGTGGTCGACGAGCAGGACGGTGCCTCCGGCGGCGCGCAACTGCCGGGCCTCCGCCGTGAAGTGGGCGTCGGCCCGGCGCTCGTTCATGGGGTCGGAGCAGTAGAGGACGGTGGTGGGGGTCGCGGTCGTCGTCGGCATGCGCCCACCCTACGGACCGTCCCGTGGATCACCGTACGGAGTCAGCCCGCGCAGATCACGTCGTCGAGCCGGATGGGCCTGGAGTCGAGGCGTACGTATGCCGTGAAGGTATCGGTGTCCCCGCCGGCCCAGTGGGTGGTGACGGTCGCCCAGCCGACCGCGGCCGCCTGGGCGACGGTGACCGGTCCGATGCCGATGTCAAGCGGTGCGTTCTGGGCGCAGAGCAGGACGTCGACCCCCGCGTTCTCCTGCTGTCTGTCCTTGAGGACCTGTGAGACGCGGTGCTCCCGGTCGTGCGCGGAGGGGCCGTGGTGACGGTAGAAGCCGGCGAGGAAGCGGCCGATCTGGTCGGCGGTATGTCCCCCGGGAGTGGCGGCGGGCACGGCCAGGGCGGGGACGGGGGCGATGACCGGCGGCGCGAGCAGGGCCAGCAGCACGGCGCCGAGTCTGTACGGCTTGAGCATCATGTCCGATTTGTACCCACCGGGCCGGTCCCACGGGAGGGACCGGCCCGGATCTCACTCCTGTGGGGGGCGGGATTCACCGCAGAAACGACCCTCCCGCCCCTGCCGGCCGGGGCCGCCGAAATACGTTCGCGGGCGGGCGGCGCTCGTACGTAGGGTCGACACATGGGAAAGCCGCTCGTCGCCGTGTTCAGTGGGGCCGGAATGTCCACCGACTCCGGAATTCCGGATTACCGGGGCCCCCAGGGCCTTTGGCGTCGGGAGCCCGACGCCGAGAAGCTCGTGACCTACGCGTACTACATGGCCGATCCGGAGATCCGGCGCCGCTCCTGGCTGATGCGGGCCGAGCTCGGCGCGCTCGGGGCGCGGCCGAACGCCGCGCACCTGGCCGTGGCCGAGCTGGAGCGCGGCGGCACACCGGTCCGGGTGATCACCCAGAACGTGGACGGACTGCACCAGCTCGCCGGCATGCCCGCACGCAAGGTGTTCGAGCTGCACGGCACCGCCCACTCGGTGGTGTGCACGGCCTGCCACGCCCGGTCGGGCATGGACGAGGCCCTGGAGCGGGTGGCCGCCGGGGAGCCGGATCCCGCCTGCCTGGTGTGCGGCGGGATCCTCAAGGCGGCGACCGTGATGTTCGGCGAGCGGCTCGACCCCGAGATGATGGCGCAGGCGGTGGCCGTGGCCAAGGGATGCCAGGTCTTCATCGCCGTCGGCTCGACCCTGCAGGTGCAGCCCGCCGCCTCACTGGCCGCAATGGCCGCGGAGGCCGGGGCCCGGTTGATCATCGTGAACGCGGAGGAGACCCCCTACGACTCCCTTGCCGCCGAGATCGTCCGCGAGCCGATCGGGACGGCCCTGCCGGCGCTGCTGGCCAGGATCGCCGCCGCCTGATCCACGAGCACGGCCGGGAGACCTCCTGGCTTCGGGCGAGGGAGCGGTCCGCGAGCGGGTACCCGTCGGGGGTTCGCCCGGTGATGCGCTCCCTGAGCCGTTGCCGGACCCGTTCGGGGGCCTGGGCGCCGGGCCGTTCCTCGAGCTTCGTATGATCCAGGGGAGTCACGGCCGCCCTGACCCGGGGCCGCCGCGGTGCACCCGCTCCTGCCGATCGCACGGGCCGTCACAGTGGAACGAGCCGCAGCCGCTCACCTCCGCCCCCTGCCGTTCACCGCCGCAGGCCCCATGGCCGTCGGCCCGTCCCCCGAAGTTGTCATTCTCTTGAGCAGCGACCCGACCACCACGCTCCAGGCACCGCCGCACGCTCCGGACAGCCCACGCCCCCGGGTGTGGCCCCGCCTGGCGGGGCGCGCCCCCGCCCCGCCTGCGCCGAGTGCCGCTCTGCACAGCGTGAGCGGTGCCACCGCCGTCATGCTGGCCCTGGTTGCCATCGGCGCCGTGATCCACGAGCCCGTCCTCATACCGCCGCTGGCCGCATCCGCCGCGATCGTCCACAGCGTCCCCGGTCTGCCCCTGGCGCAGCCCCGAAGTGTGATCGCCGGCCACCTGATCTGCGCCGCCGTCGGCTACGGAGCCCTCGCCGCCGCCGGCAGCTCCCCCTGGGTGGCGGCCGTGGCGGCCGGGATCGGCCTGGCCCTGATGACCGTCGCGCGCACACCCCACTCCCCGGCCTGCGCGACCGCTGTCGTCATCGTCCTGCGCACACCGGACCCCAAGACGTTCGTGCCGCTCCTCGCGGGAGCGGCCGTCCTCCTCGTCCTGGCGGGCTGCGCCCTCTCCCGCGCCCGCGTCGCCGGCCCCCGCTACCCCGTGTACTGGTGGTGACCACATCCGTCCGGGTCGCCGATGGCGTGGGACGGCCAGACGGGCGGGGGCAGGTGGGCAGGAGGCAGGCGGGCAGGGGGCAGGCGGGCAGGGGGCAGGGACGGTCAGGCCGCGTCGGCCGCCCGGCGCATTTCCGCCACGTCCAGCTTCTTCATCTTCATCATGGCGGCGGTCGCCCGGGCGGCCCGCCCCGGGTCCGGGTCGCTGAGCAGGTCGACGGCACCGGGCGGGATGACCTGCCAGGACACGCCGAACCGGTCCTTGACCCAGCCGCACGCGGACTCCTGGCCGCCGTCCTTGATCAGCGTGTCGTAGTAGTAGTCCGCCTCGGGCTCGTCGGCGCAGTCGATCTGGAAGGAGATCGCCTCGGTGAAGGGGAACTGCGGCCCGCCGTTGAGGCCGACGAACTTCTGCCCGTTGATCTCGAACTCGACGGTCAGCACCGACCCCGCCTGTGCGGGGACCGCGTCCGTGTAGCGGCTGATCCGCCCGATCATGCCGTCCTTGAAGACGGACACGTAGTACTCGGCGGCCGCTTCCGCGTTGCCGTCGAACCACAGACACGTGGTGAAACCCTTGCCGCTCATCTCTGCCTCCAGGCCGGTTGGGGACGGTGGATACCGTTCCTCACATACAGACCGGCCCCGGGCCCGAAATTCATCGGTGGGCCCGGGGCCGGTCTGTTTCAGCCCAGAATTGCGCTCGTACGGCCTACTTCGCGGGCTCCGCGCCCATGGCGAGCATGCGGTCGACGACGCGCTCGGTGGCACGGCCGTCGTCCAGGTCGCAGAACTCGGCGCGGAACGCCGCCCGTGCCTCGGCGTACTCCGTCCCGACCGCGTCCGCGTTCCGCACGGCCTCGATCAGGCTCGCCGAATCCGCCAGCAGCGGTCCGGGCGCCTTCTCCTCCAGGTCGAAGTTGAAGCCGCGCAGCGTGCCGCGGTAGTGCGCCAGGTCGTACGCGAAGAGCAGGATCGGCCGGTCGGTGAGTGCGAAGTCGAAGATCGCGGAGGAGTAGTCCGAGATCAGCACGTCCGCGATCAGCAGCAGGTCGGCGGCGTCGGGCCAGCGTGACACGTCGACGACGAAACCGTCGCGGACGCCCTCACGGACCTGCTCGGTCACGTGGTGGTGGCCACGGATCAGCAGGACGTGGTCCTCGCCCAGCTCCCGGCGGGCCTGGTCCAGGTCGATCCGCAGGTCGAGCTTGTAGCCGCCCGACCAGCCCTCGCAGTTCTCGCGCCACGTGGGCATGTAGAGGACGACCTTCTTGCCCTCGGGCAGGCCGAGCCGCCGCCGGACCTCCGCGATCCGCTGCGCGTCGGGCCGTACGAGCGCGTCCGTACGCGGCGCGCCGGACTCGACGACCTCGCCGTCGTAGCCGAGGGCGCGCTTGAGGACGGGCGTGGCGTAGGAGCTCGGGGAGGCCAGCAGCGACCACTGGGCGCTGTCGTGCGCCAGCCCCTCAAGGATCTCCGGGCTCGTGTAGTAGTCGTGCACGAAGTCGTGGCCGATCTGCTTGATCGGCGTGCCGTGCCACGTCTGGACGACGACTTGGCCGGTGCGGCGCTCGAAGCGCCGCGGCACGTTGTCGTTGGTCACGTAGTAGCGGGCGCGGGCCAGCAGCTCCCAGGCCTCAAGGCTGTCGTGCTGCACGGCGCGGGCGGTCGCCGGGACCTCGGCACGGCCGTCACGTACGAGCCAGACGTGCTCCAGCTTCTCGCCGCGGCGCACCAGTTCCTCGTGGATGGCGCGGGGCGAGTCGCCGGCGCCGTTCCCCTGGAAGGTGTCGTAGAGGACGACGTCCTTGACCGGCAGGGCGCGCTGCGCCGGATAGGTCTCGAACCGTACGACGCGCTGGGCGAACCGGGAGCGGTCGTGCGGGCTGAGCAGCGGGTCGGCGACCAGCACCATGCGGTCGTGGAAGCGTGTCTCGACCCGCATCCGGCGGCCCTGCGCGGTGAAGGGATGCGGTCCGGCGAAGAGAAGGCCCGGGCCCATCTGCACGGGGGCTCCGCGGTCGATGCCGAGCAGGCCTGCGGTGGTTCCGCCCTGGGCGGCCGGGCGCAGCGTGGGCCACCAGCGGCCCTCGGGCAGCGCGGTACGGCCGGCGTACGTCTCGGGGGGTACGGGCCGGAAGGTGGTCTCGAAGCGGTCCCCGTCGCGGGTGACGGGGTAGCTGAACTCCACCCCGTGCGCGTCGTGCAGGACGAGCTCGTACGGCTCGTCGGTCGGCGCGACGAACCGGCCCCGCAGGGTCAGGGTGCCGTCCTCAGCCGTGACCTCGTCGATCAGCGGCGGGGAGGGCTGCACGGAGAGGGTCAGGTGTCCGGTGTTGCCGCGCTTGGCGAAGAGGGTGCGGCCCGTGACCTCGCCCGGCAGCGGCACCACCAGGCCGTTGAAGCCGCCGCGCTCGTCGTGGGCCAGGCGGTGTTCGGTGCCGTCGGCGCCGAGCACGGAGAGGCTCCACGGCTCGGGGGCCCACTCGCCGGGATCCACCTCGGCATCCGGTACGGCGGCCAGCTCGGCCAGCGGGACGCGGGCGGTGAACGGGATCCGGCCGGAGCCTGCCGCGCCGGTCTCCAGCGGGAAGGTCAGGACGGCCCCGGTGGAGACGTGGACGGCCTGCAGTGCGGACGCGGCGCCGACCTCGGCGGAGAGCTCACCGGTGATCTCGACGGCGTCGTCACCGGCGGGGTGGACGTCCAGGGCGCGGGCGCGGACGATCTCCACCTGGATGGTGAGGGCGCCGGACACGGCCGGGATGATCCGGACGTCGGGGGCCACCCAGTGCGGGGGCGGGTTCTGGCCGGTGTCGTGCTCACCGCCGCGGAGGCGGGCGCGGTGCAGGCCGCCGGCCCCGGTGACGGCGATGGACGTGGTCCATATGCCCTCGTGCCACTTCCCGCCCGACTGGAAGATCGAGGGGTCGACGACGGCGGTGAAGCCGGCCCAGTCGGCGTGCCGCAGTGCGAGGTGCGGGGACTTCACGGTGGCCATCGGGGAGGCGACGGTACGGGTGCCGACGACGGAGCGGCGTCGCTTGCCGCCCTCGCGGAAGACCAGCATCTTGCGCGAGCCGAGGCGGCTCTCCGCGCCGAGGTGGCCGGGGAGGGCGTAGCCGCGCAGCAGCAGCTTGCCGTCGGCCCAGGCCGCCTGTTCCAGGCGGCTGACGACCCGGCGCTCGCGCGGGCCCAGGGTGAGGATCTTGGCGGGGACGGGCGGGCGGCCCTGCAGGAAGGGGTAGTCCGCCTGCGGGCGGGCGAGGCCCTTGACGGGCACGCTGTAGTGGTAGTCGCGCTGGTGGTCCTGGAGGGCGATGAAGTCCTCGACGCGGCCTTCGCCGGCCAGGTACGCCTTGAGCCGGTCGGCGACGGTCAGGTCGGACCAGGGGCCGGTGCCGATCTCGCGGACGAGGCCGCCGACCTCCTTGACGAACGCGGCGCGGAAGTCGGCGCCACCCTCTCCGACGTACTTGTAGATGAGCGGGAGTTCCTCGCTCAGCACGTTGTAGTCGTAGTCGCGCAGGTAACGGGCGTACTTGGCGCCCTGCTTGGCCTTGAGGGACTCGCGCACCAGGCGGACGGACTTCACGCGGTCGATGAGGGAGACCGGGTCCGTGGAGCGCTGGGTGATGGAGCGCTCGCCGGTCTCGCGGACGCGCCAGTGGTAGACGCAGTCGCTGAGGATGTCGACGCTGGAGGCGAAGTAGTGCGCGGGGATGCTGACCGGGGCGTCCTCGTAGAGGATGCCCTCCGGGTACTGGAAACCGTGCCGGTCCCAGAAGCTGCGCCGGTAGACCTTGTTCCACGCGGTGCGGTCGGTGACCAGCGCCGGGAACTTCGAGATGTGGGTCTTCAGCTGCGTCTTCGCGAAGGCGGCGCGGTGGCCCCACGACTGGTTCATGCCGACCGAGCGGAAGCGCTTGACGTTGCCGCCGGCGAAGTCCGAACCCGTCTCGTCGAGCGCCTCGATGAGGCGCTGGTACGCGTAGTCGGGCATGGTGTCGTCACTGTCGACGAAGGCCAGGTACTCGCTGTCCGGGTGGACGTGGCGGGCGCCGGCGTTGCGGGCGGCACCGAGGCCGGCGTTCTCCTGCATCACGACGCGGAAGCGCTTGTCCCGGGCGGCGAACGCCTTGGCGATGACGGCGCTGGTGTCCGTGGACCCGTCGTCCACGAGGATGACCTCGAAGTCGTCGAAGGTCTGCGCTGCAATGGATTCCAGGCACTCGTCGAGGTAGAGCTCGACGTTGTAGACGGGGACGACGATGCTCAGGCGCGGGGGCATGGGTGGCGGTATCTCCAGCGTTTTATGCTTTATCGATGATCAGCTCACAGCATCTTACTCTGTAACAGAGTCATAAACTCCGCCCATATGGGGCAGACGCGACTGATCGCCGGGGCGGACGGCAAAGAATTCAGCCGTCCGCCACTTCGACGCTGCGGTGCGACGCGGCCTGACCGCGCCCGGCGGGGTGACCCCGGTCAGACTTCCAGCTCGGCTTCGATCTTCTTCAACTGGTGACGGGCCATCGCGAGGTTGGCCCGTCCCTTGTCAAGGGCCAGGTAGAGGAAGAAGCCCGACGAACCGCGCCCCTTCAGCAGTCGGATCAGGTGGTACTGGCCGCCGAGGGTGATGAGGATGTCCTCGATCTCGTCCTTGATGCCGAGCATCTCCATCGTGCGGACTTTGGCGCGCACCACATCCGTGTTGCCCGCCGCGGCGACCGCGAGGTCCAGCTCCTTGCCGCCGCCGATGGTACCGAGGGCCATGCCGCTGCCGTAGTCGACCAGGGCGGCGCCGATCGCGCCCTCGATGACGGTGGTGGCTTCCTTGAGGGCGGTGTCCACATTGACCATGAGAGGTTCCTCTTCTCGTTTCGGTGGTGCGATGGTGACTGTCTGTAGTCGTGGTGGGGGAGGGAGCCGCGGATGTGGCCGGGTCGTGGTGCGGGCTCATCCGCGGATCACCCGGGCGGGGCGATGGGGCCCCGCCTCCCGAGGGTGTGGTCGATCAGTTCGGCTATCCGGACGCTGGAGCGCCGGGCCTCCAGGTGGAGGCGCCCGACGTTGACGCGCGGCTCCGCGGTCAGGGTGAGGACGGCCGCCAGGCCCGCCGCGTAGGTGGCCACGTATCCGTCCTCGCCCCGCACCAGCAGTTCGCGGAACGCTCCCTGGCCGGTGCTGTCGCTGAGTCGCTGGGCCACCCCGAGGGCGGCCGCGGTCAGTGCCGCGACGGTCTCGGCCTCGGCGGCCGCACTGTCCTGGGCGAGGACGAAGCCGTCGGCGCTCGCAGCGAGGGCGCCGGTGAGCTGGGGTACCCGGGCCCGCAGCCTGCGGAGCTCGGCGAGTATCTCGGCCTCCGCCTCGGGGGGCACGGTACTCATGTCGGCCTTTCTCCTTTCGGGCTGCCTCCGCTCGGAGCGGTCGGCGCGCAGGGCCGGTCGCAGCGGGAGCCTCACAGGCTTGCCTCCAGTGCGTCGCGTAACCGGCGGAGCAGCGCCACGTCCGGGGATTGGGCCTGGGTCATCCAGTCGGGCAGGGGTGCCGGGGGCGGCGGCGGGGTGTGCGGGGTGTCGACCAGCCCGGCCGCCGCGAGGCGTCGTACGTCGAGCAGGGTGTGGAAGGCGGGCCGGCCCAGCACCCAGGCGAGGTCCGCCGGGGTGCGCACGCCGTCGGCCTGGCCCAGCAGGAGCCGCTGCCGGGCGGTGACCGTCTGGCCGGGGGCGGCCGCCCGGGGTATCACGGGGGCGGTGTCGAGCAGCGGGTACGGCCAGACCGCGTCGAGCAGTTCCCGGCGGCGCTGGGTCTCCCGCTCCACGGCGGCGGCCGGAACGGAGCGGACGGAGCCGATCCAGTGGGTGGCCCCGCGGCGGAACCGGGAGGGTCCGCTGCCTGGGGACAGGGCGAAGAAGGCGGCGTCGAAGATGGCGGCGAGATGGCAGATCTCCAGCTCGCCGCCGGCGAGCCCGCCGCTGTCGACGAGGAAGCGGGCGACCTGGCGGCGGGCACCGGCCCGGTCCACGGCCTCGCGCCAGCGCTCGGGGGCGAGGCCGCCGCCGGTGGTGAGCAGCACGTCGAGGCCGGGGGTGGCCGGGCTCTCGGCGTGGACGACGCGGCCGTCCTCCAGGAAGAGGGTGCCGCGGTCGCGGAGCAGGGCGCCGGTGGCGCGCTCCGCGGCGAGCCGGGTGAGGAGGGGGGAGACGGCGGCGAAGGTGTGAGCAGCCGTGGCCTGGGTGGTCACCTGAGCACCAGCCCCTCGGCCAGGGCCCGGAGTCTGTGGCGCGCGAGGGCGAGGTTGCCGTCGGCGCGGTCGAGCCAGAGGTGGAGGAAGACGCTGCTGTCGAAGCTCGTCTCGACGAAGCGCAGGACGTGGTAGCCGGTGCGGGTGGTGACGATCAGGTCCTCGACGGGAGGGCCGGCCGCCTGGCCGGCGGACGCACCGAGGGAGGGGACCATTCCGCCGCCGTGTGCCGGAGCAGGCTCCGACGGGGCGAAGGACTCGTACTCGGCGGCCGCCCGGGCAAGCTCTGCGGTCTCGGCGGCGGTGGTCTCGTGGTCGCCCACGGGCGAGTCCCCGGCGGTGCCGAGGGCCAGTCCGCTGCTCCAGTCGACCAGCGCGGCCCCCCGCGCACCAGGCAGGGCCATGGCTTCGAGCAGGCATTCGTCGATCCCGGGCACGCGGGCTCCCCTCCCGGCCGGACGTGCTGGGTGCACGGTCGTACGGCGCGACAGGAGGGAACTTACTCAAGTTCCGCAGGCCGAAAGGGCGTTCTGGCATTTTCCGCTGGAACATGCCGAGAAGCGGGTAAGACCTTGGCCGGAACGCGTCGCTATTTGATCACGAGGCGAGGGGGAGATCGTCTGCGAGGCGGAACGAGCCGCCTTCGCGCTGGACATAGCCCTCGTGGCTGAGGGTGCGCAGCAGGTGGTAGACGGTGGGCAGGGGGATCCCGGTGACCCGGGCGAGCCGTTTGGCCGTCGCCCCGCCTTCCGCGTACATCGCTTCCACGAGGCGCAGAGCGCGCTGCACGGAACCGATCAGGGTGGGTGTGCTGTCCTTCTGAGTGTGGTCGGTGCCCATGGTTACTCCCCCTGCTCCGGTACGAGGCCTGGCAAACCCATCAAAGTCCCTCACCGGCCGCAAAACCAGCTGACTCGCGTAAACCTGAGCATAAGATCACCGGATACCTGCCCGGACGGCGAGAAATGCCCGGGGCCCCTCGCGTGCACGTCTCGTACGCGGGGAGCGGGGCGTCCTCGATCGGGTGGCGCGGCAGGGCCGGCCCGAAGCGGTGCTCCAGGACGGCCGGTACGCCACGTCTGCACCCTCCACAGTCTCCCCGCGATGCCGGTGAATCCCTCCCGGCACGACAGTCAGTCCGCGGACCCCTGCGGGAGGAGGCGCTCGATCATCGTCTCGATGAGGTCCTCCACCGGGTGGGCCGCCAGCGTCGCCGGAGCGGTCAGGTCGTCCACGATCAGCCCCAGCATCGCAAGGTAGAGCAGGACCACGCCCCGCCGGTCGCCGGGCAACCCCGACTCCAGGTGCCAGGCGACGTTCGCCTCCAGCTCGGCACCCTGGAACCCGGCCAGTTCCGCCCGGAGTTCGGGGCGGCGGGTGCCCTCCAGCCGCAGCTCCAGCATCGCGATGTGCACGCTGCGCTCGCGCCGCATCCGGTCCACGAGCTGTCCGAGCAGCACCTTGGTGTCCAGCGGGCCGTTCAGGTCCGCGGGGTCCGGGACCAGCCGCTCTCGGGTGCGGTGCAGGATCTGCACGAGCAGCTGGGACCGGTTCGCGAAGTAGTTCGAGGCGGTGCCGGTGGGCACCCCCGCCTCCGCGTCCACTGCCCGGAGCGTCAGGCCACGCGAGCCCTCCCGCGCCAGGACTTCGATGGCGGCGTCGAGCAGCGCGGCGCGGCGCTGCGGATTCTGGCGCATGGCGGGTCCTCGGGGTGGGTGCGGCATACGATGGGAGCACTGCAGGTGCAGTGCTTCGCTCACGGTAGCGGACGCGCCCGGTCCGGGCCCGCCCGCCGCTCCCCTCCACCGCCCTTCCGGCAGGCCGTTCCGCGTCGCCCCCGCCTCATCGGTCCCCGCCGTCTCGTCCCCACCGCCCCCTCCCCACCGGCCCCTTCCCCGTGTCAGGCTGCCCGTCATGGAGCGGATCATCGAGGAGATACGCGAGGACCTGTCCCGGCGCATCGCCGTCGCGGCGGACCGGCTCGCCGACCGGACGCTGACCGAAGACCCCGCCTACGCCGCCCTGCTGGGCCGGGCCGAGCTGCGCGAGCGCATCCACCACAACCTCCGCCAGGCCGTCGAAGGCCTGGTCCGCAGCTCCCGCGGCCTCCCGGTGGAGCTCGCCGACGCCCGGGCCACCGGCGCGCTCCGCGCCGAACAGGGGCTGCCGCTCACCTCCCTGCTGCGCACCTACCGCCACGGTGGCCGGCTGCTCTGGCAGACCCTCACCGAGGCCGTGGCCGCGCACGACCGGACGGCGCTGCCCCGGCTGCTGCCGAGCGCGACCGTGTTGTGGGACGTGCTGGACCAGATGACGGACGCCGTGACGGAGTCGTACCGCCGCACGGAGGCCGCGCACACCGACCGGGACCGGCAGCGCCGCGCGGCACTGCTGGACGTCCTGCTGGACGGCGCCGCCGCCACGGACGGGCCGACGGCCTCGGAGGCGGCCGCCCAGCTGGGCCTGCCGGAACGGGGCCGCTTCGCGGTGGTCGTGGCGGCCTCCGGCGGCTCGGGCACGACCGCCGGCCCGCCCGAGAGACCCGGCGCCGCGTCCGCTCCTCGCGTGCTGTGGCGGATCCGCGCCGAAGGGGAGACCGGCCTGGTGGAACTGGGCCCCCATCCGCTGGAATCCGTACGGGAACTGCTCGCGCCACTCGGGGTGCGTGCCGGGGTCAGCCCGGTCGTCGGGGCGCCGGGCGAACTCGCCGCGGCGCACCGGCTGGCCGCCCTCGCCCTGCGCGCCGCCCCTGAATCCGGTGGCCCGACCACCGCGCTGCTGGACGAACGGCTCCCCGCCGCGCTGATCGCGGCGCAGGCCGAACTGGCCGGCCGGCTGCGCCAGGTGGTGCTGGGCCCGGTGCTCGCGCTGCCCGCGGAGGACCGGCGGACGCTGTTGACGACCCTGGGCACCTGGCTGACCTGCCAGGGCTCGACGACGTACGCCGCGCAGCGGCTGTACTGCCACCGCAACACCGTCTCCAACCGGCTGCGCCGTCTGGAGCAGCTCACCGGCCGCTCCCTCTCCGACCCGCGGCACGTGGTGGAACTGGCGCTGGCGCACGCGGCGGTGCTCCAGCGGGGCGCCGCGCAGCCGCCTACCCGTCCTGCCGCGCCGGCACCGCGGGTTTCGCCGACTCCAGCAGGTACGGCACGTCGATCACCGCGACGCCCGGTGTGAACAGCAGGCGCGCCTTCAGCCGCAGAGCGTTCTGGTTGTGCAGAGGCTGCTCCCACCAGTGGCCCACGACGTACTCGGGGATCACCACCGAGAGCATGTCCGTGGCGGAGTCGGCGGCCAGCTCCTCGACGTGGGCCAGGATCGGGCCCACCACCTCGCGGTACGGCGAGTGGATGATCTTCAGCGCGAGGCCCGTGTCGTGCTCGGCCCACGTCTCGCGCAGACGGGTCGCCTCCGACTCGTCCGCGGCGACGGTCACCGCCGTCAGGGTGTCGGGGCGCAGCCCCTGGGCGTAGCCGATGGCCTTGAGCGTCGGGGCGTGCACGGCGGCGACCAGGACGAGGACGTGGTGGCGGGCGGGCTTGCGCGGGGTGGCGTCGGGGGCGACGGCGACCTGCCGGGCCACCTGGTCGTAGTGGCGGCGTACGCCCTTCATGCCGAGGAAGAGCAGCGGAATGGCGATGACGACCAGCCAGGCGCCGTGCGTGAACTTGGTGATCAGGACGATGATCAGCACCAGGGCGGTCAGGGCGGCGCCGACCGCGTTGATGGCGAGTCTTCGGTGGATGTGGACGCGCTCCGCCCGCGGGGTGGCGGACGAGGCGAGTTCCCTCCTCCAGTGCCGGACCATGCCGGACTGGGAGAGGGTGAAGGAGACGAAGACTCCGATGATGTAGAGCTGGATGAGACGGGTCAGTTCGGCGTCGAAGGCCACGATGAGGGAGATGGCGGCGAGCGCGAGGAGTACGACGCCGTTGGAGTAGACGAGCCGGTCGCCCCGGTTGGCGAGCTGGCGGGGTGCGTACCGGTCCCTGGCCAGGATCGAGGCGAGCATCGGGAAGCCGTTGAAGGCGGTGTTCGCGGCGAGGATCAGCACGCCCGCGGTGACGGCCTGCAGCAGGTAGAAGAGGAAGTGCCAGCTGCCGAAGGTGGCGCGGCCGATCTGGGCGAGGGCGGTGGAGGTCGCGGTGCCGGGGGGCAGGCCCAGTTCGGTGGGGTCGGCGGCGACGTGCACCTGGTAGGACATGGCGAGTGCGGTGATGCCCATGAACATCGTCACCGAGAGGACGCCCATCGCGGCGAGCGTGGCCGCCGCGTTGCCGGCCTTGGGCTTGCGGAAGGCGGGGACGCCGTTGCTGATCGCCTCGACGCCGGTGAGTGCGGTGCAGCCGGAGGCGAAGGCGCGCATCGCGAGGAACACCAGGGCGATGCCGGTGTAGGTGCCTTCAGCGGTGATCGGCAGGTGGGCGGACTCGGCGCGGATGGTGTCGCCGGTCCCGAGCCGTACGGCGGCGACGGCGAACATGACGTAGATGACGAGGACGAAGCCGTAAGTGGGGATGGCGAAGACCCGGCCCGACTCCCGTACGCCGCGCAGGTTCATCAGGGTCACCAGCACCACGAAGGCGACGGACAGGGCCACTTCGTGGTCGTCCAGGGCGGGCACGGCGGAGGTGATGGCGAAGACGCCGGAGACGACGGAGACCGCGACGGTCATCACGTAGTCGACGAGCAGAGCGCCGGCCGCGGTGAGGGCGGCGCTCTGCCCGAGGTTCTCCGAGCTGACGACATAGGCGCCGCCGCCGCCGGGGTAGGCGTGGCAGGTCTGCCGGTACGAGGCGACGACCACGATGAGCAGGAAGACGATGGCGAGTGCGGCGTACCAGGTGAGGTGGAGCAGTGCGACGCCGCCGAGGGCCAGGATCAGCAGGATCTCCTCGGTGGCGTAGGCCACCGAGGAGAGGGGGTCACTGCAGAAGATCGGCAGGGCGAGTCTTTTGGGCAGCAGGGTCTCGCCCAGGCGTGCGCTGTCGAGGGGTTGGCCGACCAGCACGCGTTTCGCATTGATACGCCTCATTGGGGCATGATCGTCCATTTCATGCGCTCACCACCCCTTTCGAGGCTTGTGTCACCCGGCGAGCTCCTCCGCCCGGTGCGCCAGCCACAGGTCGTGCCGGGCACTCGGGGACTGCAGCAGGGAGCGCTCCAGCAGCGCCTCGATGCGGGTCAGCCGCTTGCGGGCGCCCGGGACGGAGACGCCCAGGGCGGCGGCCGCCGGGACGAGTCGGGCGTCGTGCGCCAGCCAGACGCGGACCGTGTCGCGGGCGCCCGGCGGGGCCTGCGGTCCGGTCAGCCCGCCCAGTTGGGTACGGGCCCAGGCCGTCAGGCGCGGATCGCGCAGCACCGCGTCGAGATCGGGGGCCGCCGCCGCAGTGTCCGCGCCCTCCGCCCACCGCGCACCCGGGGTCAGCCGCAGGGCCAGCGAGAGCGCCGCCTGGTCCCCGAGTCGTGCGAGGTCCAGGCCGAGCAGCGCCTCGACCAGGCGGAGCCTGGCGGCAAGGGTGTTGCGGTGGATCTTCAGCAGCCGCGTGGTGTGCGAGGTGAAGTTCAGCCAGGCGTGGGCGGTGGCCCGTAGTTCCTGCCCGCCGGGGTCCTGGGGGCGCCGGGGCCGGTGCGCGTGCAGGGGCGCGAGCAGAGCCTCGGCCCAGGCGGACCCCGCCTCATGGGCGGCGAGCGCCAGCTCGGGCCCCGGTCCGAAACGGGCGTGCCGCTCGCCTCGGCCCCGGGCGACGGCCAGGGCGTGGAAGGCCTGGGTGTAGGCGGCCGGGGCCTCGCGCAGGAACACCTTCCCGCTGACGCCGACCGCGCACTCGGGGGCCACCTGCACCAGCGCACCGGCGAGGGGGTCGTCGTCGGCGGAGACCGCCGCCGGACCGGCCGGGACGAGCACGATGAGGTGGCGTACGTAAACCGGGCAGCGCACGATCCAGGCCCGGCCACCCGTCAGTTCCGCGCACAGCCGGGCCACCTCGGCGCGCTGACCGGTCCGGCACTCGACGACGTACATGCGCATCGGCTCGGGCAGCGCGGGCCCCAGCGCCTCGGCGATCTGGTGGGCGGTGGAGAGCCGGCCGTTCATCAACAGGTGCAGCACGGCCTCGCGGGCCCGCGCCTCGGCGAGCGCGGCCCGCTCCTCCCGCCGCGCGGCCTCCTCGGCACGCAGCACGAGGGCCAGCGGTACGGCGGCGTCCGCGAGCAGGGCGGGCGCGCCGGGGTCGTGCGGCTGGTCCAGTACGGCGGCCAGCGCGCGGCCGCCGTCCAGCGCGAAGAGCAGGGTGGCGGAGCCGGATCCGTGCAGCACGGCCGACCGCACACCGCGGGCGCTCATCTCGGCGGCGCCGCGCACGGCGGTCCGCGGCCCCCGCCCCTCCTCGGCGTCCACCACCCCGGCCCATCCGCCGAGGCGGGCGGCGAGCCACTCCAGCAGCGCGGCCGATCCCCCGGCGTGGGCGAGCCGGTGGAGCCTGAGGACGTCGTCGGACCGGGACACGGGCACGGCGGCATTCAATCACCGGCCGCACACTGTGCGCAGTGATACCCGTGTCGCCCGGTCACTGGGCACGGCGAACCCTGCGCACGGCCCGCCGCCCGCATAGGTTTGGCCACAGCGGCAGGATTCCGGTGCCCACGGGGGAGGCACCGGGATCCGCCGCCGTTCAGATCTTGCGCGCCGCCGTTCAGATCTTGCGCCGCGCTCACATCTTGCGCGCCGCGCTGCGGATGGCCTCCCGGATGCGGAAGTAGGTGCCGCACCGGCAGATGTTCGCGATGGCGTCGATGTCCTCGTCCGTGGGATCGTCGGTGCGCTTGAGCAGCGCGACGGCCGCCATGATCTGGCCCGGCTGGCAGAAGCCGCACTGGGAGACGTCCTGTTCGAGCCAGGCCTCCTGCACGGGGTGCAGCTCGTCCCCGTTCGCCAGCCCCTCGATGGTGGTGACCGCCTTCCCCGCGCACGCGGAGACGGGCACCACGCACGGGCGGACGTCGGCGCCGTCGAGATGGCTGGTGCAGGCCTTGCAGACGTCCACCCCGCAGCCGTACTTGGGGCCCCGGACGCCGAGGATGTCGCGGAGGACCCACAGCAGGGGCAGGTCGTCGGGCGCGTCCACGGTGACGCTCCGCCCGTTGACGGTGAAGGTGTGCGAGGGCACGGCGTACTCCTGGATCGGGCGGACTAGCGCGGGTAGGGGGTGAAGTCGACGTCGAAGTCGAGGGGGAAGCTGCGCGGTGTGGAACCGGTGGCCCGTGCCCAGGCGTTGGCGATCGCGCCGACCGCGGCGGGAACCCCGAGCTCGCCCGCGCCGCCGGGCTCCTCGCCGGTGGCCGGCAGCACGAAGACCCGCACGTCGCGCGGGGTGTCGCGCTGCTGCGCCCAGTGGAACTGGCTGTAACTGCCCTCCAGCGGGAGCCCCTTGTCCAGGTGCAGGCCGGCGCGCAGGGTGGTGGAGATGGCGTCGGTGAGGCCGCCGATCATCTGGGCCTCCAGCCCGCGCGGGTTGACCGGCAGGCCCACGTCCACGGCGATGACCGCCTTGGTGACGCGGACGTGCTCCGGGTCGCGGGTGTCGATCTCGACGAGGCAGGCGGTGCGGGACTTGTACTCCTCGTGGAAGGCGATGCCCTGCGCACAGCCGGCCTCCATCGGCCGCCCCCAGTGCCCTTCGGTCGCCACCTTGTCGAGTACCGCGCGCTGGGCGCCGGTCTTCAGGAAGGTGCGCCGGAAGCGGTACGGGTCGCGGCCCGTCCGGGCGGCGAGTTCGTCGACCACGATCTCCTCGGCTCCCCGGGTGTTGGCGGAGTACACCGAACGCCAGGAGCCGGTGGGGATGCCGGTCGGCACCTCGGTGAGCGTCTGGGTGGTGAGCCCGAAGTGGTAGGGGGATTTCACCGTGGTCAGGAACAGGGTCTGGGCCAGGGTGGCGTTCCCGATGCCGAGCGGCAGGCTCGCCGCTGTCGCGGTGATCATCTCGCCGAGCCCGTGCCGGAAGTCGGTCTCCGCGGCGGCGACGCGGTGCTCGAAGCTGAGCACCTCGCCCAGGAGGTGGGTGGCCCGGATCCTGTGGTGGGTCGCGGGGCGCATCCGGCCGTGCCGGGTGTCGTCCACGCGGGTCCACATCAGCTTGACCGGGCGGCGGCAGACCTTGGAGATCCGGGCGGCCTCCAGGGCCGCGTCGAAGAAGAGCCGCCGGCCGAAGGAGCCGCCGGCCTGGACCACGTGCACCGTGACCTTGTCCACCGGCAGGCCGAGGTCGGCGGCGATGCTCTGGCGGGCCACGATCGGGGACTTGAGGCCGGACCAGATCTCGGCCCGGTCGTCGCGTACGTCGGCGATGGCGGAGTTGGTCTCCATCGGGGCGTGGCTGACGAAGGCGAAGTCGAATTCGGCGTCGACGTACGGGGTCAGCAGCGGCGGTACCAGCAGCGGTGGGGTGGCGGCGCGCAGTCTGGTGCGGATCTGGGCGTCGGAGAGCTGGTCGGCGGGGCCGGGCCCCCAGGTGACCTGGAGGGCGGACTTGGCGGTGATGGCCTGCCCGAAGGTCTCGGCGACGACGGCGACCCCGGTCGGGACGGTCACCACGTGCAGCACACCGGGCATGGCCCGGACGGCGGCGAGGTTGGTGACGGTGCGGACGGTACCGCCGAGGGTGGGAGGGCGGCGCACCACGCAGGGCCGGGCGCCGGGCACGTCCAGGTCGAGGGTGTACTGCTGGGCGCCGGTGACCATGGCGCGGGCGTCGACGCGGCTGGTCGGCTTGCCCACGAGGGTGTGCTCCGCCGTCTTCTTGGGGCCGGCGCCGAGCACGGTCAGGCCGGGGTCGGCGGCGGCCGCGGCGAGGCTGCCGTAGTCGGCGGTGCGGCCGTCGGGAGCGCGGACGGAGCCGTTCGCGGTGGTGAGCGAGGCCGGGGGGAGGCTCCAGCGGCGGGCGGCGGCCGCGACGAGGCGGGCCCGGGCGGTGGCGGCGCACTGGCGGACCGGCCCGTAGAGCGAGCGGATCGAGTTGGAGGAGCCGGTGAGCTGGTTGAAGAGCAGCTCGGGGCGCGCGTCGTCCAACTCCACGCGTACGTCGGCCAGGGGCGCGTCGAGCTCCTCCGCGACCAGCATGGCCACCGCGGTGGTGAGACCCTGGCCGACCTCCTCGCGCGGCAGGCGGAAGCGGATGGTCCCGTCCGCCTCCACGGCGAGCGCCAGCAGGGCGGAGGTGGGGGCGCCGGCCAGGATGAAGAGGTCGCCGAGGTCGATCACGTCGGCGATGGCCGGCAGGGAGGGCACCACGGCGTGGGCGCTCTGCGGGGCGAGCGCGTCGGCGCCGGCGCGGGTGACGAGGGCGAGGGTCGGCGCCGCCACGAGGTAGGTGAGGAAGGACCGGCGGCTCTGCCCGGTGGCGTGGTTCTGCCCGGCCATGTTGGTGTGTCCCCACGCTGTGCGGGTCCGCCCGCGCGGACCTCCCCCGGCTGTTACCGGCACGTAGAGTAGCGATCGGGTGGCGCGCTGGGAAGGCCCGCTGCCGTCGGCCCCTGGCGGGCAGTCCTCCGTTCGGGGGTATCGCGGGGAGCCGCGTTGATCCGGGACATGCCCGAGTCCGGCGGCGGGGCCGCCTCGTACAGCTCGTCCGTACGATCGAGCCACGTCGGCGGGATGGCCGGTTTCCGGCCGCCTCTCCCCGGCGTTCCGCCCTCGAACGGCAGGTGCCGGAGCCGCCGCCTTCAGGCCCCCTGGCCGGATTCGTTCGTACACGAAAGGCGGCCTCGAAGGCCTGGGGCATATGCCGGAAGCAAGGACGTAGCGGATGTTGCCAAACGCCTTACACGCTGTCGCCGCCTGTGCAACAGTCGTTACCGGTCCTTCCTTCAGACTTGGCCGTGCCGCGCCTGTATCGGAGTTCTCATGCCGTCCCACCTGTTCGCGGACCGTCCCGCGCAACCGCCCGAGCCGGGGTCGGTGGACGCGCTGATCTCTCAGACCCGGCGCCTGCGGGGCGAGGTGGACGCAGTCCGCCGCGACACCGTCGTGGACGACGACGACGCCCAGGGCCGCTGGCAGAGGGCGCTGTGCGATCTCGCCGTCCATCACCTCGACGACCTCCGCGAGCATCTCGACCAGCTCAAAGAGGGTCTGCCGCCGGTGCCCGAGAACGTCGAATTCCCACAGGCTCCCCCCGAGGCCGGGCCCGAGGCCCACACCCGCGTCGGCAGCGCCGAGTGGAATCTGCTGACCGACGAGGTCAACTGGTCCGACGAACTGTTCCAGATCTTCGGCCGTTCCCCGGAGGCCGGCGCGCTCCCCTTGGACGAACTGGGTTCCACCCTGTTCTCCGAGGACCAGCCGCTGCTCACCGCGTGGGTCACCGCCTGCCTGGTGGACGGCAAGCCGATAGACGGCGAGTTCCGCATCGTCCGGGCCGACGGCCGGGTCCGGACGCTGCACATGAGGGGCGAGCCGGTACTCGACTCCGACGGCTGTACGGCCTCCATGTGGGCCGTCCTGCGGGACGTGAGTGAACTGCGCCGGAGCCAGCGTGCGGTGCGCGAGTCCCGTGACTCGCTGCAGCGCCAGCGGGAGATCGCGCAGACCGAGCACCGGCTGGCGGTCGAGCTGCAGGAAGCCGTGCTCCCCCCGTGGCGCGGCTCCCTGCGGTTCCCGTACAGCAGCGCGGGCGCGCTGGACGTGGCCGCGCACTATCTGCCGTCCGCGACCAGCGCCCTGATCGGCGGCGACTGGTACGACGCCCTCGAACTGCCCGACGGACGCTCACTGCTGACCGTCGGCGACCTGACCGGTCACGGGGTGACCGCCACCTCCGGCATGGCGATGATGCTGGGCGCCCTGCGCGGCATGGCGATGGCCGGGATCGAGCCGGGCCCGCTGATGGGCTGGCTCAACCAGCTCCTGGAGACCTCCGTACAGCCCGCTCTCGGCTCGGCCGTGTGCTGCCGCTACGACCCCACGCGCGGCGTCCTGTCCTGGGCGCAGGCCGGCCACCCGGCCCCGCTGCTGTTCCGCCGCGGGTCCGGCCGCTCCCTGGCGCCGCCGGAGGGTGTGCTGCTGGGTGCGACCTCCGGGGCCTCGTACGGGCAGGCCGAGGAACGACTCGAAGTGGGCGACCTGCTGGTCCTGCACACGGACGGGCTGACCCCACGCAGCATCGAGTTCAGCCGGGCGGACGGTACCGAGCGGCTGCTGGCGCTCGCGCCGCGGTTCGCGGCGGCGCGGTCGGCGCAGGACTGCGTACGGATCGTGATCGAGGAGTTCGGCGAGAGCGAGCGGGAGGACGACGCCTGCGTGCTCGTCGCCCGGGTCGGCGGGTAACGACCGCCTGCCGTCCGGGCCTCGGGGCTTGAGGGCTTCAGGGCCGCGCCGGAAGGCGCGGCCTTTTTCGTCTCCGTGCACGCCAAACCCGACGTACACGACGTATGCAACGTACAGACCAAGACGACGCGGTGGCCGTACACGGTGTGCGGTACCGGCGCGTACACGGACGCGCAGCCGGCCGGCGTGGAACCGGCTCGGGGGGCTACACCTTCGTACCGCGCGCGCCGTGCGACGCCGGGGTGTCGGGGAGGGCCAGCTTGATCTCCTGGCGAAGGTCCTCGATGCGGGGGTACCCGGAGTACTGCGCGGTGAGCCGGTACATCTCGCGCAGCCGGTCCCAGGTACGGTGCGAGGACGTCTCGTTCATCGACACCAGGGCGAGGCGCGCGTAGCGGTCGGCCTGTTCCGGCTCGTCGGCGATGAAGCAGGCCGAGGCCATGGAGATGTAGTCGAAGATCTGCGAACGCTGGTAGCCGTCGCCGCGCAGCCGCAGGGCTTCCCTGGCATGGCGCGCGGCGATCGGCGCCGCCGCGGCGTCGTGGTCGGCCAGAGTCCGGTACGCGAGGGCCTGCATGCCGTGCAGGTCCGCCTCGTCAAAGTGCTGCATCCAACTCGGCGGCGGCACGTCGCCCTTGTCGGAGACGAACAACTCCTCCGCCTCGCCCAGGGTGCGACGCATGGCCTGGCCCTTGCCCATGGCGGCCTGCGCCCAGGCCTCGATGGTGTGCAGCATGGCGCGGGTGCGCGGGAGGGTCTGTTCGCCCGAGCCGGACTGGGCGAGCTTCATCAGGTCCAGGGCCTCGTTCGGCTTGCCGAGGTGGACCATCTGGCGCGCCGCGCGGGACAGCGCCTCGCCCGCGCGCGGACGGTCGCCCCCCTCGCGGGCCGCGTGCGCGGCGATGACGAAGTACTTCTGCGCCGTGGGTTCGAGACCCACGTCGTGGGACATCCAGCCCGCGAGCACCGCCAGGTTGGCCGCCACCCCCCACAGCCGCCGCTGAAGGTGGTCGGGGTGGTGGTAGGCGAGCATCCCGCCCACCTCGTTGAGCTGGCCGACGACGGCCTTGCGCTGGAGTCCGCCGCCTCTGGAGGCGTCCCAGGCCCGGAACACCTCGACGGAGCGCTCCAGCGCCTCGATCTCCTGGGAGCCGATCGGGGCGGCTTCGTAGCGGTCGTATCCCGCCGGGTCGGCCTGGAAGGAGTCCCCGAAGTCCCGGGCCTCCTTGGCGGCGGCGGGGTCGGTGTGGAGCCAGTCGTACATGGCGTTGCTGAGGGCGGAGCCGGCGGTGAGCACGGCACCCGCGCCCATCAGACCGCGACGGTTGAGCATGAGGTCCATTCCCGTGAATTCGGTGAGGACCGCGGCTGTGCGTTCGGGCGCCCAGGGCATTCCGTCGGGGTTCTCACGAGCCCCGTCCGGCTGCCGTCTGGAGGTGCGCCGCTGCCGTACGAACCCGAGGTCCTCGATGGTCACGACACGACCGAGCCGCTCGGTGAACAGTGCTGCCAGTACCGTGGGCACCGGCTCGCGGGGGCTCTCCCCCATGTCGATCCAGCGCCGTACCCGCGAGGTGTCGGTGGCCAGTTGGGGGTGGCCCA
Source organism: Streptomyces sp. NPDC054849 (assembly GCF_053610945.1). Classification (NCBI taxonomy): domain Bacteria; kingdom Bacillati; phylum Actinomycetota; class Actinomycetes; order Kitasatosporales; family Streptomycetaceae; genus Streptomyces; species Streptomyces sp. NPDC054849. The sequence continues at coordinate 1,520 of NZ_JBSGZI010000050.1, read as the reverse complement.
TGGCCGCCGCCTGCCGGTTTACCATCCTCGCCAGTTCGCCTTTCGACCAGCCGGCCAGGCCGAACAGGTCGTTCAAGCGGGTGTTTGGACCTTTGCTCACGTCAAGCCCCCAGGTTCTCGGCTGAGTTGACAGTAGCCCGCCGTCAGATGCCCAGCGACTATTCGCCAGGCTTCGCCAGGGCACGCCCGATGGTTCGCCACCTTGCGCCGGGTGTCAGGTAGGAATGCGCCTCCCCGCCCCGGTCACCGGCGGAACTCCCCAGGGTGAAGACGGGGTCCGGCGGGGCGGCGTACGCAACTCGTCGGCGCACGAAGGGATCCGTATCACCATGTACGCAGCAACGTCCTCCGTGTCCGCACCGGTCCGGTCGCACCGCACGCTCCCGGCGGGCGGCGGCCCCTACCTCGACCCCGCCCGCCCGCTCGGCCCGGCACAGGCCGCCGTGCGGGCGCGGCGGATGCCCGGTATCGGGTCGCAGCCCGTCAGCGGAAGAATCGACCTCTCGGGGCCGCAGGGTGCGCAACTGCGCACCGCGCTGGCCTCGGTGCAGCGGATCTGTCCGGAGTTCGCGCCGGTGCAGGTACTGCGGCGCAGCGGCCGCTCGGTCCTCCTCGTGGGGACCACCGGGCGGATGACCGCCGTCGCGAAGGTTTTACTGGATCACTCACCGGAGTGGCGTGAGCGCTACCGGCACGAAATAGCGGCATACCGGACGTTCGTCCGGCACCGCCCCCCGGTCCGGGTGCCGCGGCTGATCGCCGCCGACCCGGAGAACTGCACGCTGGTGGTGGAGCGGATGCCGGGCCGGGTCGCGGCCCTGCAGCGGCACCCGGTGGAGCCGCCGCCGCGGGTCGACCTGCGGGCGGCGCTGGGCGCGGTGTGCCGGGTCAACCAGTGGCGGCCGCCGTCGGAGTTGTTCGGCACCCCGATGAACTACGCCCGGCGAATCGCCCGCGACTACGAGTTGGGCCTGCTGACCGACCGCGATCTCGGCGACCTGCAGAAGCTGCTGCACGGAGTGAAACTGTCGGGCACACCCCTGCAGTTCAACCACGGTGACGCATTGCTGTCGAACCTGCTGCTGTCCCCCGCCGGTCCGGTACTCCTCGACTGGGAGCACGCGGGCTGGTACCTGCCGGGCTACGACCTCGCCACCCTGTGGACGGTACTGGGCGACGCCCCGGCCGCCCGCGCCCAGATCAGCCGGCTCGCCCAGTCGGCCGGACCGGTCGCACGGGACGCCTTCCTGGTCAACCTGATGCTGGTGCTGACGCGGGAGATCCGGATGTCCGAGACGGCGGTGCAGCGCTCGATGCTGGCGACCGCCCCGGCCCAGCCGCTGGCGGTGGGCGCCCTGTCCTCCGGTGAGGAGCAGCGGCTGCTGCTCCGCCGTCTGCACGATGACGCAGGGATGGCGCGCCGAGCGGTCCGTGCGGCGGTCGGCACGCGCTGACCTCCGCCGGTCCATCCCCACCCCCATTCTTGCCGACCACCAGACCACAGACCCGCGCGAAGGACT
>NZ_JBSGZI010000049.1:0-53768 GCF_053610945.1 Streptomyces sp. NPDC054849 | reverse complement strand
CTATTATTGCCCTACACCAACTACCCCGCCGCCCCCCCCCGGGGGGCGTCGGGCCCTCCCCGCGGCGGGGTGGGGGGGCTGCCCCCCCCCCCCCCGCCGGCCCCCTCCGGGTATCCCGCTGCGTGCGGACGTACAGGCCCGGGCCTGGGGCCGGGCGGGCGTGCGGGCCGCAGGGCGGCGGGGATTCGGGGGCGCCGGGGCGCGGCTACTGCTTGTGCGCGGCCCAGGCGTGCTGGATGACCAGGTCGGCCTTCAGCTCGGTGAGCTGGACGGCGACGGCCGACGGGGCGGTGCCGCCGCGGCCGTCGCGGGAGGCGAGGGCGCCCTTGACGTTGAGGACGGTCCGGACCTCGGGGGTCAGGTGCTCCGAGATCTTCACGAACTGCTCGTCCGTCAGCTGGTCGAGCTCGATGCCCTCGCCCTCGCAGACCTTGACGCACTCGCCGGCCACCTCGTGCGCCACCCGGAACGGCACACCCTGCTTGACCAGCCACTCCGCGATGTCGGTGGCCAGGGAGAAGCCCGCCGGGGCCAGCTCCTCCATCCGCTCGCGGTTGACGGTGAGGGTGGCCATCATGCCGGTGAAGGCCGGCAGCAGGACTTCGAGGGTGTCGCAGGAGTCGAAGACCGGCTCCTTGTCCTCCTGGAGGTCCCGGTTGTACGCCAGCGGCAGCGCCTTGAGCGTGGCGAGCAGGCCCGTCAGGTTGCCGATGAGGCGGCCCGACTTGCCGCGCGCCAGCTCCGCGATGTCCGGGTTCTTCTTCTGCGGCATGATCGACGACCCGGTCGAGAAGGCGTCGTGCAGCGTCACGAAGGAGAACTCCTTCGTGTTCCAGATGATGATCTCCTCCGCGATCCGGGACAGGTTGATCCCGATCATCGCGGTGATGAAGGCGAACTCGGCGACGAAGTCGCGCGAGGCCGTGCCGTCGATCGAGTTGCCGACCGAGCCCCGCTCGAAGCCCAGGTCCGCGGCGACCGCCTCCGGGTCCAGACCCAGCGAGGAGCCGGCGAGTGCGCCCGACCCGTACGGCGAGACCGCGGTCCGGGTGTCCCACTGCCGCAGCCGCTCCGCGTCCCGGGACAGAGACTGCACGTGGGCCAGTACGTGGTGGGCGAAGAGCACCGGCTGCGCGTGCTGGAGGTGGGTCCGCCCCGGCATCGCCACGTCCGCGTGCGTCTCGGCGAGGCCGACCAGCGCGTCCTGGAGGTCCGCGATCAGCCCGCCGATGATCCGGCCGTGGTCGCGCAGGTACATCCGGAAGAGGGTGGCCACCTGGTCGTTGCGGGACCGGCCGGCCCGCAGCTTGCCGCCGAGGTCGGCGCCGAGCCGCTCCAGCAGACCGCGCTCCAGCGCGGTGTGCACGTCCTCGTCGGCGATGGTGCCGGTGAAGGAGCCGTCGGCCACGTCGGCTTCGAGCTGGTCGAGGCCGGCGATCATGCGGTCGAGCTCGTCGGCCGTGAGCAGGCCCGCCTTGTGGAGCACGCGTGCGTGGGCGCGGGAGCCCGCGATGTCGTACGGGGCGAGGCGCCAGTCGAAGTGGACCGACGCGGACAGCTTCGCGAGGGCTTCGGCGGGGCCGTCGGCGAACCGGCCGCCCCAGAGCCGGACGTCACCGTTGTTGCTGCTCACAGCTACTGCTCCTCAAGACTGCATGGCGTTGACTGCCTGACGGGCGTCGAGCGCCCGGCAGGCTTCGGGTGTGCAACCGCCTCCCCGCCGCGGAGGTCACGGGGAGATGGTCCGTACGGCGGTGCGGATCAGGCGAGGTCGCGGCGGGCCGCGATCTTCGAGGAGAGACCGAAGATCTCGATGAAGCCCTGGGCCTTGGACTGGTCGAAGGTGTCGCCCGAGTCGTAGGTCGCGAGGTGGTAGTCGTACAGCGACTCCTGCGACCTCCGGCCGGTGACGACGGCGCGGCCGCCGTGCAGGGTCATCCGGATGTCACCGGTGACGTGCTGGTTGGCCTCGTCGATGAATCCGTCCAGCGCCCGCTTGAGCGGGGAGAACCACAGGCCGTCGTAGACCAGCTCGCCCCAGCGCTGCTCGACCTGCCGCTTGTAGCGTGCCAGCTCGCGCTCGACGGTGACGTTCTCCAGCTCCTGGTGCGCTGTGATCAGCGCGATCGCGCCCGGTGCCTCGTACACCTCGCGGGACTTGATGCCCACGAGCCGGTCCTCGACGATGTCGATCCGGCCGACGCCCTGGGCTCCGGCGCGCTCGTTGAGCTGCTGGACGGCCTGGAGCACGGTGACGGGCGTCCCGTCGACGGCGACCGGGACGCCGGCCTTGAAGGAGATGACGACCTCGTCGGCCTCGCGTGGGAGGGCCGGGCTGGAGGTGTACTCGTAGACGTCCTCGATCGGCGCGTTCCAGATGTCCTCCAGGAAGCCCGTCTCGACGGCGCGTCCGAAGACGTTCTGGTCGATGGAGTACGGGGACTTCTTGGTGGTGGCGATCGGGAGGCCGGCCTTCTCGGCGAAGGCGATCGCCTTGTCGCGGGTCATCGCGTAGTCGCGGACCGGGGCGATGCACGTGAGGTCGGGGCCGAGCGCGGCGATGCCGGCTTCGAAGCGGACCTGGTCGTTGCCCTTGCCGGTGCAGCCGTGCGCGACGACCGAGGCGCCGTGCTTCCTGGCGGCGGCGACGAGGTGCTTGACGATCGCCGGCCGGGAGAGCGCCGAGACCAGCGGGTACCGGTCCATGTAGAGGGCGTTCGCCTTGATCGCCGGCAGGCAGTACTCGTCGGCGAACTCGTCCTTGGCGTCCGCGACTTCGGCCTCGACCGCGCCGCACGCGAGGGCCCGCTTGCGGATGACGTCCAGGTCCTCGCCACCCTGGCCGACGTCCACGGCCACGGCGATGACCTCGGCGCCCGTCTCCTCGGCGATCCAGCCGATGGCGACTGAGGTGTCCAGTCCGCCCGAATAGGCGAGTACGACGCGCTCGGTCACGGGCTTCTCCTTACAGTGCGTCCCACACAGTGCATCCAACGACAGGCATAACTATGCACTACTCCGTATGTTTCGTCAATCGACCCCTCGGCACGCCTGTGACCAGGCCGGATATTCCGAGCCCGACCCCCCGGCCGGCGCCTACGATCGGGCCCGGAACATCTTCGCGAGAGGGGTGCACGGCCGATGGACGGCGCGGGACGCAGCGGGGACGCCGCAAAGGGGCGCGCCCTGGCGCAGGAGCTGGTGGGCGGCCGCGCGGCCGCGGGGCCCCCGCCTGGGTCCGGACCGGTGGTCTGGCTCGCCTTCGACCAGCACGTCCGCCACGCGGTCGCTTACGGGCCGCCCCCGCTCGGGGCCCCTCTTGAGCTGCTGCTCTGCCACGCGCGGGGGTGGACGCGCGAGGCGGCGCTCGACGATCCGCACGCCCCGCCGGAACTGGTCGCGATCCGCACCACCGACACGGTGGCGCCCGTACGCGACCGGGCCCGCGCGGCCCTGGAGCGCGCCCTGTCCGCCCACCCGGAGGACACCCTGCTCGCCCTGACCCCGCTCGCGCTGCGGCTCGGCCGGCGTGAGCACGGCGGGTGGATCCTGGGCCGGTTCGAGGGCGCGCTGCGCGGGCGGGCCGCAGCGCTCGCCCCCTGGCGGCACCCGGGCCGGCCCCGTACGGTGCGGGCCGGCGCGGCCGACGTCCTCTCCGAGCTCCTGGCCGGCCCCGACTCGCAGGCCCGGCGGTTCGCCACCCGGCTGGCCCTCACCGGCCCGGATCCCGTCGACGCCCTGGAGTGCGCCCGGCGGGCCGCCGCCGAACTCGACCCGGCGACGGCCGGGCTCTGGGCGGACGCCGCACTGGCCGCACTGGCCGCACCGGAAGCCGACGGGCCGGGCGGCGGACGGGCCGCCGCCGTGACGGACGCCGTGACCGACGCCCTGACCGGCGGCCGGCTCCCGGCCGTCCGCGCCGCCGGGGTCACCGCCCTGCGCCGGGCCGGCCGGGCCGCCGAGGGCGCGCGCTACCTCGCCGACAGCTCCGGGCTCGTCCGCGCGTGCGCCCGGTGGCTGGTCGGCCAGGACGGCGGCGACCCTCGCGAGCAGTACCGCTGGCTGATCGCCGACCCCGCCGGGCCGTCCCCGTACGCGGTGACCGGACTCGCCGAATGCGGCAGCCGCGCGGACACGGCCCTGCTGCGGGAGCTGCTGGCGCACCCCGTCGGCCGGGTCCGGGCCGCCGCGCTGGCCGGGCTGCGCCGACGGGACGCCACGATCGAGGACTCCGTCCTGCTCGCCCTGCTGGACGACCCGGCGGCGTCCGTGGCCCGCGAGGCCGCCCTGAGCCTGCTGCCCGCGGCCGACCGGCTGGACTCCGCGCACCTCGCCGAGCGAGTGGCCCTGCGCGGGCCCTTGCACACCCGGCGGGCCGCCTTCCGCCTGCTGCGCGCACAGGGCGGGATCCACGCGCTGCGGGCCAGCGTCGCGCTGATCGACGACTGGGACCCCAAGACACGGGCGACGGCGCGGGCGACGGTGCGCGGCTGGCACTGGCTCCTGACGTGCTTCACCCGGCAGGCGGACAGGGCGGAACTGGCCAGGCTCCTCAAGCGCTCCGCGAAGCTGTTCGACGACCACGAACTGGCCCTGCGGCGGGCCCGTCTGGGTCTCACGACCTGAAAGTCGCCCACCCACCCCGCACCTCTGTGCCGATAATCGGATCATGGGAAAACTTCACGACCGCATAGACGGCCGACTGCGCACGTTCATCGAGGAGCAGCCGGTCTTCTTCACCGCGACCGCCCCGCTCGCGGGTGACGGTCACGTCAACCTGTCCCCCAAGGGCCGCGCCGGGACCCTCGTCGTCATCGACGAGGAGCGCCTCGCCTACCTGGACTTCGGAGGAAGCGGCGCCGAGACCATCGCCCACGTCCGCGAGAACGGCCGGATCACCCTCATGTGGTGCGCCTTCAGCGGGCCGCCCAACATCGTGCGCATCCACGGCGACGGCGAAGCGGTCTTCCGCGACGACCCGCGCTGGGCCGATCTGATCACCTTGTTCGGCGAGGCCGACGGACCCTCCGCGCGGGCGATCATCCTCGTCCACGCGCGCCGGATCGCCGACGTGTGCGGGTACGCCGTCCCGCTCATGGAGTACCAGGGCGAACGCACCCTCCACGCGGAGTACTTCGGCCGCAAGACGGACGAGGAGTTCGCCGCGTACTGCGAGAAGAAGGATTTCATCGGGACGAGCGTCGACGGCCTGCCTGCGCTGCCCCTGCCCCTTCCGCCCCGTACCGTCTGACATGTGCTGCGTACCGCTCTCGTCACCGGCTCACTGATCGTCACCGCTCTCTTCCCGCAGAGCGCTTCGCCTCTGCCCGCGCGTCTCGCCGACACCGGCGGCGGCAGTCAGCTGATCACCGCCGTCGCGCCCGCGCCCGGCTCCACGACCGGCCGGGTGACCTGGTGGGACCGTTGGGCGGGGGGCTGGCACGAGGCCGGCAGCGCGCCCGCCCGGTTCGGGGCGAACGGCCTCACCGACGGCGCGTCCCGGAAGCAGGGCACCAGCACCACGCCGACGGGTCTGTACGCACTCCCGTACGCCTTCGGTATCCGGCGGGCGCCGGCCGGGACGGAGTACGGCTACCGCCGGGTGACGGGCGACTCCTGGTGGTGCCAGGACAACGCGTCCGCCGACTACAACCGCTGGGTGGAGCCGCTGCCCCCGGACTGCGCGCCGGGCGAGGCCGAGCACCTGGTGAAGTACGAGAAGCAGTACGCGCACGCGCTGCTCATCGCCTTCAACTACGACCGTCCCGTGCGCGGACGGGGCGCCGGGATCTTCCTGCACGTCAACGGCAAGGGTGCGACGGCCGGTTGCGTGTCCGTACCCGAGCGGGCCATGCGGGCGATCCTGCGCTGGGCAGACCCGCGCCGCCGCCCGCACATCGCGATCGGCACGCAGGAGGGCCCGCTCGCCGTCACCCGGTACTAGGCCGTCTCAGGCGGGGTGGCCTCGGGCTCGTCCTCGCCGGTGGCCCGGTAGTCGTACGCGTCCTCCCCATGGACCTTGTCGTCCAGCCACGCGTCGTCGTCCTCGGCGTCCTCGTCGGCGCAGCGCCACCTGCTGCGGTCGCCGATGCTCCGCAGGACGTGGAACCGTTGCTGTTCGTCCAGCGCCTCGAAGGCCGGGTGCGGCTCGGCGCGGACCAGGTCGCCCAGCGGGTCGCCGCACTCCGTCCGCTCCCGGACTCGCACTGCGCCGCTGCACGTACTCCTCGTCGCACCAGTCGATCCAGCCGATCGACACGGGCTCGGGATCGTGCCGGCGCACGGCCTCCAGCAGGGCGGCGTGGTACGGCTCCGGTTCGACGGCGGCGACGAGCCGGAGGATCTCGCGCCGGATCCGGGCCCGGCGCCGCCACCGCAGGCCGATGGGCCCGTACACGGCCGCGGTCATGACGGACGCCCATAGGGCGAGGACGAGTCGAAGCACGCCCCGAGGCCATGTGGGCGGGCGCCGGTCCGGCACAGGGACTTCCGGCGCCCCGGGCCCTCCCCGCTCAGCCCTCCTTCTGCGCCAGGCGCAGGAGGTGGTCGGCGAGGGCCTGGCCGCCCGCCGGGTCCCGGCTGATCAGCATCAGGGTGTCGTCGCCCGCGATCGTGCCGAGGATCTCGCGGAGTTCGGCCTGGTCGATCGCCGAGGCGAGGAACTGCGCCGCACCCGGCGGGGTGCGCAGGACCACGAGGTTCGCCGAGGCCTCCGCCGAGATCAGCAGCTCACCGGAGAGGCGCCGCATGCGCTCCTCCTTCGCGGACTCGCCGAGCGGGGCCTGCGGGGTGCGGAAGCCGCCCTCGCTGGGAACCGCGTAGATCAGCTCGCCGCCGGTGTTGCGGATCTTCACCGCGCCCAGCTCGTCGAGGTCGCGCGAGAGCGTCGCCTGGGTGACGCTCAGCCCGTCGTCGGCGAGCAGCTTGGCCAGCTGGCTCTGGGAGCGGACCGGCTGCCGGTTGAGGATGTCCACGATCCGGCGGTGCCGCGCGGTGCGGGTCTGCGGGACGGCCTGTCCGCCTTGCTCGTTGTCCTGCGACTGGCTCATCGTCGTCTCATTCTCCGGATCCGTCCCCGTTGGCTGCGTCGAGGATGCCGGGCAGGGCCCGGAGGAACGCGTCCGCCTCGGCCTCGGTGAGTACGTACGGTGGCATCAGCCGTACGACGTCGGGGGCGGGCGCGTTGACCAGGAAGCCGGCGTCCTGAGCCGCCTGCTGCACCTGGGCGGCGAGCGGCTCGGTCAGCACGATACCCAGCAGTAGTCCGGCGCCCCGGACGTGGGAGACCAGGGCATGGCCCGAGGACTCGATCCCGGAGCGCAGCCGCTCCCCCCGCGCCTTGACCTGGTCGAGCAGGCCTTCGCCGGCGATGGTGTCGATGACGGCGAGACCGGCGGCGCAGGCGACCGGGTTCCCGCCGAAGGTGGTGCCGTGCTGGCCGGGCTGGAGCAGGTCGGCCGCGGCGCCGAAGACGGCGACCGCGCCGATCGGCAGACCGCCGCCCAGCCCCTTCGCGAGGGTGACGAGGTCGGGGTCGACGCCCTCGTGGGCCTGATGCTCGAACCACTGGCCGCACCGCCCGACGCCGGTCTGTACCTCGTCGAGGACGAGCAGGGTGCCGGTGGCCCGGGTGATCTCGCGGGCGGCCGTCAGATATCCGGCGGGGGGCACGACGACGCCGTTCTCTCCCTGGATCGGCTCGATGACGACGAGCGCGGTCTCCTCCGTGACGGCGGCCCGCAGGGCCTCGACGTCGCCGAACGGGACGTGCGTGACGTCACCCGGCAGGGGCAGGAAGGGGGCCTGCTTCTTCGGCTGTCCGGTGAGCGCGAGGGCCCCCATGGTCCGGCCGTGGAAGCCGCCGTCGGTGGCGACCATGTGGGTCCGCCCGGTCAGCCGGCCGATCTTGAAGGCGGCTTCGACGGCCTCGGCGCCGGAGTTGCAGAAGAAGACCTTGCCGGGGCGGCCGAAGAGCTGGAGCAGCCGCTCGCCGAGCGCGACGACCGGCTCGGAGGCGAAGAGGTTGGAGACGTGGCCCAGCGTGGAGATCTGGCCGGTCACCGCCTCGATGATCGCCGGGTGTGCGTGGCCGAGGGCGTTGACCGCGATGCCGCCGACGAAGTCGGTGTACTGCGTACCGTCGGCGTCCCACACCTGGGCGCCCTCGCCGCGTACGAGGGCGACGGCGGGGGTGCCGTAGTTGTTGGTCAGGGCACCCTGCCAGCGCGCCCCGTACTCCTGGTTGCCAGTGCCCTTCGTCATGCTGTTCCCCCTGGCTGGTGGTCGGGCACGACCATCGTGCCGATTCCGGAGTCGGTGAAGATCTCCAGCAGGATCGAGTGCTGGACCCGCCCGTCGAGTACGCGGGCGGTGCTGACGCCGCCGCGCACGGCGTGCAGGCAGCCCTCCATCTTGGGCACCATGCCGCTGGAGAGGTCGGGCAGCAGCTTCTCGAGCTCGCTGACCGTGAGCCGGCTGATGACCTCGTCGCTGTGGGGCCAATCGGCGTAGAGGCCCTCGACGTCGGTGAGGACCATCAGCGTCTCGGCGCCGAGCGAGGCGGCGAGCGCCGCGGCCGCCGTGTCGGCGTTGACGTTGTAGACGTGGTGGTCGTCGGCGCTGCGCGCGATGGAGGAGATCACCGGGATCCGGCCGTCCGCCAGCAGCGCCTCGATCGCGCCGGTGTCGATGGCGGTGATCTCGCCGACCCGCCCGATGTCGATGACCTCGCCGTCGATCTCCGGGCTGTGCTTGGTCGCGGTGATGGTGCGCGCGTCCTCGCCGGTCATGCCGACGGCGAGCGGGCCGTGCTGGTTGAGCAGCCCCACCAGCTCGCGCTGGACCTGGCCCGCGAGGACCATCCGTACGACGTCCATGGCCTCGGGGGTCGTGACGCGCAGGCCCGCCTTGAACTCGCTGACCAGGCCCTGCTTGTCGAGCTGGGCGTTGATCTGCGGGCCGCCGCCGTGCACGACGACCGGCTTCAGGCCGGCCTGGCGCAGGAAGACCACGTCCTGGGCGAAGGCGGCCTTGAGCTCCTCGTCGATCATGGCGTTGCCGCCGAACTTGATGACGACGATCTTGCCGTTGTGGCGCCGGAGCCAGGGCAGGGCCTCGATGAGGATCTCCGCCTTGGGCAGGGCGGTGTGCTTGCGGGCGGTGCCGCCGGAGGTGCCGGGCTGCCCGGCCTTCTCGTCGCTCATGAGGAGTACGCGCTGTTCTCGTGGACGTATTCGGCGGTCAGGTCGTTGGCCCAGATCACGGCCGACTCGGTGCCGTTGGACAGGTCGGCGGTGATGCGGACCTCGCGGTCCTTCATCGAGACCAGGTCACGGTCCTCGCCGACCGAGCCGTTCCGGCAGACCCAGACGCCGTTGATGGCGACGTTCAGCCGGTCCGGGTCGAAGGCGGCCTTGGTGGTGCCGATGGCGGAGAGCACCCGGCCCCAGTTCGGGTCCTCGCCGTGGATGGCGCACTTGAGCAGGTTGTTGCGGGCGATGGACCGGCCGACCTCGACCGCGTCGTCCTCGTCGGCCGCGCCGACGACCTCGATGCGGATGTCCTTGCTGGCGCCCTCGGCGTCGCCGATCAGCTGGCGGGCCAGGTCGTCACAGACCCTGTGCACGGCATCGGCGAACTCCTCGTAGACCGGCACCTGGCCGGAGGCCCCGGAGGCGAGCAGCAGCACCGTGTCGTTGGTGGACATGCAGCCGTCCGAGTCGACCCGGTCGAAGGTGGTGCGGGTGGCGGCGCGCAGCGCCTTGTCGAGGGTGGCGCTGTCCAGGTCGGCGTCGGTGGTGAGGACGACGAGCATGGTGGCCAGGCCCGGGGCGAGCATGCCCGCGCCCTTGGCCATGCCGCCGACGGTCCAGCCTGCCTGGGAGACGGTGGCCGTCTTGTGCACGGTGTCGGTGGTCTTGATGGCGATGGCGGCGTCCTCGCCGCCGTCCTCGGACAGGGCCGCGGCCGCCGTCTCGATGCCGGGGAGCAGCTTGTCCATGGGGAGCAGGACGCCGATCAGGCCGGTGGACGCGACCGCGATCTCCCCTGCGTTGAACGCCCCGCCCGGGCTCTGCCGGTTCAGGACGTCGGCCACCTTCTCGGCGGTGGCGTGGGTGTCCTGGAAGCCCTTGGGGCCGGTGCAGGCGTTGGCGCCGCCGGAGTTCAGGACGACCGCGCTGACGGCGGCTCCCCGCAGGACCTGTTCGGTCCAGTGCACGGGTGCGGCCTTGACGCGGTTGGAGGTGAAGACGCCCGCGGCGGCCAGACGCGGCCCGTGGTTGACCACGAGGGCCAGGTCCGGGTTGCCGTTGGCCTTGATCCCGGCAGCGATGCCGGCTGCCGTGAATCCCTGTGCTGCCGTGACGCTCACGGTGCGACTCCGATCGTCGAAAGACCCAGGCTCTCGGGGAGCCCCAGGGCGATGTTCATGCTCTGCACCGCGCCGCCGGCGGTGCCCTTGGTCAGGTTGTCGATGGCGCTGACGGCGATGATCCGCTGTGCGGACTCGTCGTAGGCGACCTGGACGTGGACGGCGTTGGAACCGTGGACGGACTTGGTGGACGGCATCTGGCCCTCGGGCAGCAGGTGCACGAAGGGCTCGTCGGCGTACGCCTTCTCGTAGGCGGCGCGAAGCGACTCGGCCGTGGTGCCGGGGAGCGCCTTGGCCGAGCACGTGGCGAGGATGCCGCGCGCCATGGGCACGAGGGTGGGGGTGAAGGAGACCGAGACCCGCCGGCCTGCGAGCGGGCTCAGGTTCTGCACCATCTCGGGCGTGTGCCGGTGGCCGCCGCCGACGCCGTAGGGGGTCACCGAGCCCATCACCTCGGCGCCGAGCAGGTGCGTCTTGAGGGCCTTGCCCGCGCCGGAGGTTCCGGTGGCGGCGACGATCACGGCCTCCGCCTCGGCGAGCTGTGCCTGGTACGCGGGGAAGAGCGCGAGGGAGACGGCGGTGGGGAAGCAGCCGGGGACCGCGATGCGCTTGGCCCCCTCCAGTGCGGCGCGGCCGCCCGGCAGTTCGGGGAGCCCGTAGGGCCAGGTCCCGGCGTGCGGGGCGCCGTAGAACCTGTCCCAGTCGGCGGAGTCCTTGAGCCGGTGGTCGGCGCCCATGTCGACGACGAGGACGTCCTCGCCGAGCTGGGCGGCGACGGCGGCGGACTGGCCGTGCGGGAGGGCGAGGAAGACGACGTCGTGGCCGGCGAGGACCTCGGGCGTGGTCACCTCCAGGGTCCGCCCGGCGAGCGGCACGAGGTGCGGCTGCAGGGAGCCGAGGAGCTGGCCGGCGTTGGAATTGCCGGTCAGCGCGCCGATCTCCACCTCGGGGTGCGAGAGCAGCAGACGCAGGACTTCCCCGCCCGCGTACCCGCTCGCTCCGGCCACCGCTACACGTACCACCATCGGACCCTCCTCATCGATGGCATGACTATACGTACTTCCGCACGTTTATGCAACGGTCTGGATCACTGCGGGCAGGATTCACCGGAGGATCCGGCGCGTGTGGCGCCCCCGGGAAGATGTCTAGCAGGAAAGACCCCGCTCCGACGGCGATTCCGCCGGTCACGTCGGCCGCGCGCGCCCAGGGCGGTCCTGTCACGTCCCGTCGGCGAGACGGTGGCGGACCCAGACGTTCGGCTCCACGTAGACCGCGTACCCCTGCCCGGGTTCGCACCGGACCGGGGTCAAAGCTCCGGGTACGTGCACGGGACCGGCGGTGTCGAAGGGCAGCCCGGTCCATTCGCGCCACTGGGCGAGCGAGCCCGTGATCGTCATCGACAGCGGGGCGACCGAGTCGACGACCCCGCCCGCGCGGACGTGCACGCGCAGCCACGGGTCGTACGGCAGGCCGTCCTCGCGGGTCCGGTACGCGTACTCCTGGACCGGGGTGTCCGGCTCGGCGGACTTCGCGCTGGGCCGGACCGGGGCCACCACCTCGGCGAAGCCGCGGGCGCGGGCGTTCTCCCGCATCGCGGCCAGCATCAGCCCGGACAGGCCCTCGCCCTGCCGGCCGGTGGCCACGGTGATCTCGATCGCGCTCACGGTGTCGGGGCACACCCCGCGGCGCAGGTCGGAGAAGGCCCACATGAGGATCCGGTCCCAGCCCTGCGCAGGCAGCACCCCGTCGCGGCCCGCCGCGTGCAGCGAGAAGGGCACGCTGAACCCCCGGGCCACCACCGTGTCGCCGTCGGTGGCGATCAGGACGTACTGCGGCAGCTCGGCGACCATCCGCGGATACAGCAGCCATGCCAGCGGGTCGTGCTGGGCGAACCGGGGCCACGAGTCCTTCATGTCCCAGAGCCGGTCGGCCAGTTCGGGCCGCTCGGCGAGGGTGGTGATGTGTATCCCGGTCATCCCCGCAGGCTACGAACGCTCCCGCGAGGCCTCAACCGGTTTACACCGGGGGCTGCAGGCAGAGGTGCCAGCGTCCGGACCAGCCCGTCAGCGTCATCGTGGACAGCGGCCGGACGTCCACGTTCCAGTAGGTGAGCGGAGGCGCCTTCAGCGCGTAGACCAGGGCCGCCCGCACCACCGAGGGCTCCGCCACCGCCACGATCGCGCCCCCGTCGTCGGCGGGCCGGGTGTCGAGCCAGCCGCCGATCCGGGAGATGAAGGCGAGCAGGGACTCGCCGCCGTGCGGGGCGGCGCGCGGGTCGCTCAGCCACAGGTCCACCGCGCCGGGCTCCCGTGCGGTCACCTCGGCCAGGGTCAGCCCGCGCCAGCGGCCCATGTCGCACTCGCGGAGCGCGGGCTGGGCGAGGGGGGCGTACCCGAGGGCCTCGCCCGTGGCCCGGCTGCGCGGGGTCGGCGAGCAGTAGCGCAGCTCGGCCGAACCCAGGGGGACCAGCCCTTGGGCGGCGCACTCCACCGACCGCCAGCCGGTTCCGTCCAGCGGGCGGTCGTCGTCGAAGCGCTCGGCGAGCAGCGAGGAACTGCGGGCTGCGGCGACGAGCGAAACCCGAACATGCATGCGGTGATGGTGGGCCGCGCGCGGCGAGCGGTCAAGCGTCCCGACCGGGGGCGCCGACCGGGCCGTCGGCCGCGCCGCGGGACGGACCGCCGGACGGATCACCGAACGGATCACCGAACGGACCTTCCGGCGGACCGCCCGGCAGGGCGTCCCCGAGGCCCGCGCGCAGTCGCTGGACCGCCTCCACCAGTTCCGCGGGGCCCGACACCCCGGCGAAGCTCAGCCGGACGTGCGGACCCGGGGGCTCCGCGCAGAAGTACGGACGGCCGGGCGCCACCGCCACCCCGGCGCGCAGGGCCGCCGCCGCGAAGGCGGTGTCGTCGCCGCCCTCGGCCATCCTGGCCCACAACTGGTATCCGCCGGAGGGCAGATGGGGCAGGGTCAGGCCCGGCAGCTCCCGCCGCAGGGCCCCCGCGAGCACGTCCCGCCGGTGGCGCAGCTCGGCGGCGACGGTGCGCAGGTGGCGCGGCCAGGCGGGCGCGCCGACGAGTTCGAGGGCGGCCTCCTGCAGCGGCCGGGGAACGAAGAAGCTGTCCACGACCTGGATGGCGCGCAGCCGGTCCACCACCGGGCCGCGGGCGGCGAGCGCGCCCACCCGCAGGCTCGGCGAGGTGGCCTTGGTCAGGGACCGGACGTGCACGACCACCCCGTCGTGGTCCTCGGCGGCCAGCGTCGCGGGCAGCGGACCGGAGTCGTCGTGGCCCAGGGCGCGGGCATAGTCGTCCTCCACCACGAAGGCGCCGGCGGCCCGCGCGATCCGCAGCACCTCCGCCCGCCGCGCGGGAGCCAGCACCGCACCGGTCGGGTTCTGGAACAGCGGCTGGCATACGAACACCCGCGCCCCCGTCGCCTCGAAGGCGGCGGCCAGCAGTTCCGGCCTGACCCCTTCGGCGTCCACCGGGACGGGCACCGGCCGGCATCCGGAGGCGCGGGCGATGGCCAGAAGTCCGGGATAGGTCGGGGATTCCACCAGGATCGGCGCCCCGGGCGGGGCCAGTGCCCGCAGGGCGGTGGTCAGGGCGCTCTGCCCGCCCGCGGTGACCAGCACGTCGGCGGCCGCGACGGCCCCGCCGATCTCGCGGGCGAACCAGTCGCGGAGCTCGGGCAGACCCTCCATGGGCGGCCGGTCCCAGGCCCCGGGGCGCCGCCCGGCCCGGGCGAGCGCGGCGGCCATGGCCCGCTCGGGCTGGATGGAGGCGTGCAGGTAGCCGCTGTTGAGCCCGATCACCCCGGGTGGCGGTGCGGCGAGACAGGCCATCACCCCGGAGGCGTCCACCGAGCGCGGCACGATCTCCCCGGGGGCCTCGGCGCTCAGGGCGACCTCCTGCCAGGAGGTGTCGCCGGGCGCGGGGGGCGCCGTACGCGGGGAGGCGCGGAAGACCCCGGCTCCGGGCCGGGTGACGACGAGGCCCTCCGCGGCGAGCTGCGCGAGGGCCCGCGAGACGGTGACGGGGCTGACCCGGTAGCGCTCGACCAGGGCCCTGCTCGACGGGAGCTTTCCACCTATCAAGTAGCGGTTGAGCTCGGACCGCAGGGAATCCGCCAGTTCCGCCACACTGCTACGCTCATACATGACAGCACAGAATAGCGCTACTCTCTCGAAGCCGATAGCGGTCAAGAGCCCGGTGGGCCGGGGCACCGTCCTCGCCTCGCTCGGCGTCCTCGCCTTCTCGCTGACCTTCCCCGCCACGGCTTGGGGACTGGAGAGCTTCGGCCCGTGGTCTCTCGTCGCCCTGCGCAGCGTCCTCGCCGCCGTCATCGCGGGCGCCTTTCTGCTGGCCCGGCGCGTCCCGCTGCCCGCCCGCGCGCACTGGGCGGGCCTCGGCGTCGTCGCCGCCGGGGTGGTCGTCGGCTTCCCCCTGTTCACCACCCTCGCTCTGACGACCTCCACTACCTCGCACGCCGCCGTCGTGGTCGGCCTGCTGCCGCTGACGACCGCCGCACTGTCCGCGCTGCGTACCGGAGTCCGGCCCTCGCGCGCCTTCTGGGCCGCAGCCGTCGCCGGGGCCGCCGTCGTGCTCGGATTCGTCGTCTTCAGCCGTACGCCCGCGCAGAGCGGCGGCCTCCTCTCGGCGGGGGACGCCTACCTGTTCGCCGCCCTGCTGGTGTGCGCCGCCGGCTACACCGAGGGCGGGCGCCTCGCCCGGACGCTGCCCGGCTGGCAGGTGATCGGCTGGGCGCTGGTCCTGTGCCTGCCGCTCAGCCTGGCCGGCTCCGCGCTCGGGCTCGCGTACGAGCCGGTGCACCTCACCGGCCACGGGCTGGCCGGCCTGCTCTGGGCGGCGGCCGGCTCCACCTTCCTCGGCCTGTACGTCTGGTACCGGGGCATGGCGGAGATCGGCGCACCGCGGGCCAGCCAGCTCCAGCTCGCCCAGCCGCTGCTGACCCTGGTGTGGTCGGTGGGCCTGCTGGGCGAGCACCTCTCCCCCGCCGCACCGGCCGCCGCCTGCGCCGTACTGGTCTGCATCGCGGTGACCCAACGGGTCAAATAGCCCCGGTACGACCTAAACTGCTAGCACCGGATCGGACCGCCACCGAGGAGGTCAGTATGCGCGCGACCGAGGGCGACCAGCTGGTGCAGCACGGCAGGATCGTTGGACAGCACGACAAGGTGGGCGAGATCACCCAGGTCCTGGGCGAAAACGGAACCCCCCCGTACCGGGTCCGGTTCCAGGACGGACACGAGGCTCTGATGGCGCCCGGACCCGACTGCACGGTCCGCCACCCGTCCGAGCCCGAGCACTGAGTCAGCGCGGGGGCACCGCCGAGCCGTAGTGGTCGGCGACCACCCGGGCCATGGCTCCGTTGGGGTCCGCGGCCACATGCTTCGCCGAGAAGTACACGTGGCCGCGGACCTCCGGATATCCGCGGGCGAAGCGCAGGTGCTTCGACAGCTCACCCGGGTCGCGCCAGGCCGCGGTGGGGCTGTCCGCGTCGCAGCGGTACAGCGCCTCCCCGACGTACAGGTCCACATCCGTCCCCGCGACGGTCCGCGCCCACCAGGGGACGAGATCGGTGTAGTCGGCGGTCGGGTGTCCGATGTGCCAGTACGCCTGCGGGACGACGTAGTCGATCCACCCCTCCTTGACCCACTTGCGGCTGTCCGCGTACAGGTCGTCGTACGTCCCAAGTCCCTGCGTCGGCGAGCCGAGCGGGTCCCGGTCGGCGTTGCGCCAGATCCCGAACGGGCTGATGCCGAACCGCGCCGCGGGCCGGACCGTCCGCAGCCGCGCCGACATCTCGCGGACCAGGGTGTCGATGTTGTCGCGGCGCCAGGCCGCGCGGGAGCCGAAGGAGCCCCCGTACCGCTCGTAGGCGTCGTCGTCGTCAAAGTACTCCCCGTCCACCGGGTACGGGTAGAAGTAGTCGTCCCAGTGCACCGCGTCCACCGGGTAGCGGGCGACGGCGTCGAGCATGGCGTCCTGGACGAAGAGCCGCACCTCGGGCACACCGGGGTTGTAGTAGAGCCTGCCGCCGTACTCGACCGTCCAGCCCGCGTTGCGGGCCGGATGCTCGGGCACCAGCCGGTCGACGTCGGTGTGGTTGGCCACGCGGTACGGGTTGAACCAGGCGTGCAGCTCCAGCCCGCGGGCATGCGCCTCGGTGACGGCCGTACCCAGCGGGTCCCAGCCGGGGTCGGACCCCTGCGTGCCGGTCAGCCACTGCGACCAGGGCTCCAGCTCCGAGGGCCAGAACGCGTCGGCGGCCGGCCGGACCTGGAGGACCACCGCGTTGAGCCGGCGCTCGACCGCCGTGTCGAGGAACGCCAGGAGTTCCGCGCGCTGCTGCGCGGCGGACAGCCCGCTCTCGGAGGGCCAGTCCACGTTCGCCACGGAGGCGATCCACATCCCCCGGAACGCGGCGGTGGCGGCCCGGCCGGGCACCGTCCCGGCGGCGGGGGTCCGGGTGGGGATCCCGGCGGACCCGCGGGACGCCGCGGCCGCGGCCGGGCCGGCCGCGGCGGAAGCGATCACCCCCACGGCTCCGGCCAGCAGGGCCCGTCGACCGATGTACGCCATGTGATGTCTCCGTTTCGCTGAGTGACATTGGATGGTGTCCGCCCAGCATGCCCGCCCCGGCCCGCCGCCCGGCGCAAGGTCGGGAGTAACGTCGGGGGGCGTGGCGGGCGCCGGAATCGTACGGGGGACCCGCCGACGGATGAGCTGCGAAAGGCACGAAGTGACTGACCTCCCTTCCGACATCACACGAGTCGGCGTAGTGGGCTGTGGCCAGATGGGCGCGGGTATCGCCGAGGTGTGCGCCCGTAGTGGCCTTGAGGTCAAGGTCGCCGAGACCACCGGCGAAGCCCTGGAGATCGGCCGTACCCGGCTGCACAACTCCCTGACCAAGGCCGCCGAACGCGGCAAGATCAGCGATGAGGAGCGGGACGCCACCCTGGCCCGGCTCACCTTCACCACCGACCTCGGCGAGTTCGCCGACCGCGACCTCGTCATCGAGGCGGTCGTCGAGAACGAGCAGGTCAAGACGGAGATCTTCCAGGTCCTCGACCAGGTGATCACCCGTCCGGACGCCATCCTGGCCTCCAACACCTCCTCGATCCCGCTGGTCAAGCTGGCCGTCGCGACCTCGCGGCCCGACCAGGTCATCGGCATCCACTTCTTCAACCCGGCCCCGGTGCAGAAGCTCGTCGAGCTGATCCCGGCGCTGACCACGGGTGAGGAGACGGTCAAGCGTGCGGAGGCCCTGGTGCGGGACGTGCTGGGCAAGCACGCGGTCCGCGCCCAGGACCGTTCCGGCTTCGTCGTCAACGCCCTCCTCGTCCCCTACCTGCTGTCCGCGATCCGGATGTTCGAGTCGGGCATCGCGAGCCGCGAGGACATCGACAACGGCATGGAGCTGGGCTGCGCCCACCCGATGGGTCCGCTGAAGCTGTCCGACCTGATCGGTCTGGACACCATCGCCTCGATCGCCGACTCGATGTACGCCGAGTACAAGGAGCCGCTGTACGCCGCTCCCCCGCTGCTCCAGCGGATGGTCGACGCGGGCCGCCTGGGCCGCAAGACGGGCGCGGGCTTCTACCCTTACGGCTGACCGTACGGGTGATCCGTACGGCTGATCACTACGGCCGGCCGAGCCGCAGGTGATGCAGCAGGAGCAGCCCGGCCGCCATGTTGGCGGCCGGGATCTCCCCACGGGCGATCATGTCCGGCACGAGTTCGAGCGGGACCCATTCCCGGCGGGAGGACTCGAAATCGTCCTCGGGATGGCCCGTGTACGTGGCGCCGTCCGCCCAGTAGAGGTGGTGGCGGGCGTCGGTCAGCCCGTTGGAGGGCTCGACGGTCATCAGGTGGTGGAGCGGGCCGGGCCGCCAGCCCGACTCCTCCTCCATCTCCCGGGCCGCCGCGGCCGCGATGTCCTCGCCGTCCTCGACGACCCCGGCGGGCAGTTCCCAGCCCCAGCTGTCGGTGATGAAGCGGTGCCGCCACAGCAGCAGCACCTCGTTGGCCTCGTTGACGGCCGTGGCGACGGCGACCGGACGCAGCCGGATCACGAAGTGGTCCAGGTGCCGGCCGTCGGGGAGTTCCACATCGGCGAGGTTCACGTCGAACCATCGGTTCTTGTACACAGTCTGCTCACTCAGGTTCGTCCACTGCACGGCTGTGCCACCTTCCGTTCGAGTAGGTGGCAAACATGGCAGCAGCTGACCGGTCACAGCGGAACGCGCAGCGCCCCGTCGATGAGCCGCGCAGTCTCCTCCGCGCCCGAACAACCGCTGGTCAGCAGCTGTTCGCGGACCGCCCGCAGCCGGTCGCGCAGCCGCAGCGACTCCATCCCCTTGGCCCGCTCGGCCATTTCGGCCGCAGCCGCCGCGGCCCGGTCCGCCTCTCCCTGGCGCAGCTGGATCTCGCACAGCATCGCCAGCCGGTGCACCCGGCCGCGGTCGTGCGCGGGGGTGCCGACGGCGGCGGTCGCCTGGACGTGCGCGGCCTCCAGATCGCCCAGACTGAGCAGCGCCTCGGCGACCTGCACGTTGACGAGCCCCGGCTGCACGTAGCCGGTCTCGTCCGGTTCGGTGCCCGGGCGGATCCGCTCGGCGGCCGCCTCGGCCTTGCGGATGCAGGCCAGCGCGGCGTGGGTGTCGCCGAGTTGGGCGTACGCCTTGGCCTGCATCGCGTAGAGGTCGGCGGCGAGCGCCGGGGTGGTGTGCCGGCCGGCGGCGCGCAGCGCGGCCTCGGCGAAGGCCACGGCCTGCCGGTACTCCCGCAGGTGCAGCGACTGATTGACGATCAGCGCGATCACGTAGGCCCCCAGGCCCCGGTCTCCGCTCGCCTTGGCCAGGCGCAGGGCCTGGTGGAAGTAGCGCTGGGCGAGCCCGTGGGCGTCCGAGTCGTACGCGCAGATCCCCGCCACCGCCACGAGGGAGCCGGTGGCCCGGTGCAGCCGGCGGCCGAGGCCGTCGGGATAGCTTCCGCGCAGCATGGGCGCGGTCTCGCTGCCCAGGAAGCGGACGATCCGGTCCCGGGTGGCGACGCCGCCGGCCCGGCGGTACATCAGCTCGTAGTGGGCGCGGGCGGCCTTGAGGATCTCGATGTGCTCGGGACCGATCCGGTTCGGGCCCTCGCGCGAGACGTCGGCGTCCTCCGGCGGGTTCTCCCATTCCCACACCGGGATGACGGCCGGCGTCCCGGTGACCGCCTCGGCGGTGAGCAGTTGGGGCCGGACCTGGCCGTCGGAACGCCACAGCGCGGCGGCCCGGTCCACGAACCCGCTGAGCGGGGAGGCGTGCAGGGAGACCGGGTGGTCCGGCACGCCGAGCCCGATGTCGTCCAGGCCGACGGGCCGGCGCAGCCGTCCGCCGAGCACCTCGCAGATCAGGTCGGGAACCTGCCCCCGGGGCCGCTGGCCCTTCAACCACCGGGCCACCGCGGTGTGTTCGTAGCGCAGGGCGAGTCCGCGGGTGCGGCCCGCCTGGTTCACGTAGGCGGCGAGTCCGGCATGGGACATGCCCGCCTCGGCGAGGAGGGCGTCGAGCAGGACATTGGGCTGCATGGGCCGCTCCCGGGGCTCGTCGTTCTCAGGCTAGTGGGTGCGCGGTTCACACGGGGTGTGAACCGTGTACGCGCATAAATGCGATGCGCACTCTGCCGCTCGGGCCCCGGCGGGCGCTTCACTTAAGGGCCTCGCCAAGAGGCAGCCCGGGTCGTCGGCTCCCCCTCGTACAGTGCGACGACCCGTCACCGCGCCGCCCGTTCTGCTGTCTGCCCGACACTCCACGGCAGGCGGGCGGCGCGCTCCGGCCCCGCCGGCGCCCGGTTGGTCGCCGGGCCCCGGCAGGGGGCCGGGCAGAGCGCGCGCCGGACCCATCCACCGGGTCCGGCGCGAGTGGTCAGAGCCGGTCGTTGCGGAGGACCAGCAGGGCGACGTCGTCGGAGAGCCGCCCGCCGGTGTGCCGGAGCAGAGCGGCGTGCACGCCCGCGACCAGCCGCGCGGGCGTGGCCGCCGGCCCGGCCGCGAGGACGCCGGGCAGGTCGAAGAACCGCCCGGCCCGGTCGCGGGCGTCCTCGGCCCCGTCGGTGTGCAGGAACAGCGTCTCCCCGGGCCGCAGTTCCCCGCACGGCTGTGGCAGCAGGTCCAGCGGCACGGGCACCACCCCGAGCGGCGGCAGGGTCTCGCCACCGGCCGGCGGCCGTACCTGCACGGGCCGCTGCGCGGGACTTCCCCCAACCCGCCCCTTCCCGGAACCGGGCGCTGCCAGGACCCGGTCCTCCCACTCCGGGCGGGCTGGAAGAACCAGCCCCGCCGACGACTGAGGCGCGGGATCCGGGGCGGAGCCCCGGCTGCGCGGAGCGCAGTGCTCCAGGACCGCCGGGCGCAGTAGATAGGGCCACGGGTGGCCGCAGTTGAGGGCCAGCAGAGCACCGTCCCCGGCGATCTGGAGCAGCAGCACCGTCACGAACTCCTCCGCCGCGGGCGACTCCGGCTCGGCCGTGCAGGCCGACGGGTGCTCCGCACGGGCGCGGTCGCGTACGTGGCGGCCCAGCGCCCGTTCCATCCGCCGCAGGACACCGCCCAGCGACACCTCGTCGTACGCCGCCTCGCGGAAGGCTCCGAGGACCGCCGCGGCCGCCCCCAGCGCCGGCAGCCCGTGCCCCCGTACGTCCCCGATCACCACCCGCACGCCGTGCACCGTCGGCACGGCCTCGTACAGGTCCCCGCCCACCGCGGCGCCCCGGCTCGCCGAGAGCTGCGCCGCAGCCAGTGTCAGACCGTCGATCCGCCCCGGCAGCGGTCGCAGCAGCGCCCGTTGCGCGGCGCCCGCGATCTCCTGCGAGCGGCGCAGCTCACCCAGCAGCCCGCGCCGGATGTGCAGGGCGCACCCGGTGGCCAGCAACAGGAAGGCCGCGCACGTGGCCAGGCTCGGCACCAGCCGCCCCGGGGTGGCGAGCTCCCAGGACACGGCGGCGCCGCCCCAGGCCACAACGCACACCCGGCGCACCTGGGGCATCTCCCCGCGCGTGATCATCCGTAGGACTCCCCTCCGGCCGGATCGATTGTGTCGACCGACCGGTGCCCGGGACACGGCCCACCGGCGTTCTCACCCGAATGAGTGAGCAGCGGATCCCCCCACGCCCGCCATGGCGGAGGGGGCGCATCCGGTGATCCGGATACGCCCCCTCCGCAGGCCTCGAACGGGTCCGAGGACCCGGCGGCTACGCGCCCCGGAGCACCGCCCCGGTCCGCTCGCCCGCCAGCGCCACCGCCGCGTCGCGCGCGGCCGTCGACTCCTCGGCGGTCAGCGTCCGGTCGGCCGCGCGGAAGCGCAGCGCGTACGCCAGGGACTTCTTGCCCTCGCCGACCTGCTCACCGGTGAACACGTCGAACAGCCGCAGCGACTCCAGGAGTTCGCCCGCGCCCTTGCGCAGGGCGGCCTCCACCGAGGACGCCGGAACCGACGCGTCCACGATCAGCGCCACGTCCTGGGTCGCCACCGGGAAGGTGGAGATCCGGGGCGCCTGGAGGGCCTCGCCACCGGCCGCCGCGAGGCGGTCCAGGTCGATCTCCATCGCGCTGGTGCGGGCCGGCAGGCCCATCGCCTTGACCACGCGCGGGTGCAGCTCACCGGCGTGGCCGATGACCTGCTCGACACCGTCGACGGTGACGACCAGTTCGGCGCAGCGGCCCGGGTGCCAGGGGCCGTACTGGCCCTGGCGGACGACGAGCTCGGTACCGGCCTCGACGGCGAGCGAGCGGGCGGCCTGGACCGCGTCCGCCCAGTCGGCCGGGCGGCCCCCGCCCCACCAGCCGGCCTGCTCGCGGGCACCGGCCAGCACGACCGCGGCGTACCGCGGCTGCGCGGGCAGGGCCGCGTCCAGGGTCGCGATCTCCTCGTCCGTGGGACGCCGGTCGACGGGCAGCCGTACGGCGACACCCGGCTGTGCGGCGGCCCGGAAGACCGAACCCGTCTCGAAGAGCGCGAGGTCGTGGCTGCCCCGGCTGTCGTTGCGGCGCAGCGCGCCGAGCAGACCCGGCAGCAGCGTGGTGCGCAGCGCCGGCTCCTCGTCGGAGAGCGGGTTGACCAGCGTGACGACCTGGCGGGTCGCGTCGTGCGCCGGCAGCTGGAGCTGGTCGAAGACGCCCACGCCGATGAACGGGTAGTTGAGCGCCTCCACGTA
Source organism: Streptomyces sp. NPDC054849 (assembly GCF_053610945.1). NCBI lineage: Bacteria > Bacillati > Actinomycetota > Actinomycetes > Kitasatosporales > Streptomycetaceae > Streptomyces > Streptomyces sp. NPDC054849. The sequence continues at coordinate 31,169 of NZ_JBSGZI010000049.1, read as the reverse complement.
GCCCGCGCCGGCCAGTGCGCGGCCGACCCGGCGGTGCAGCTGCTGCCGGGCGGTGAGACCGCGGCCGGAGGGCGCCTGCGGAAGGGTCGACGGGAGGTTCCCGTAGCCCTCCAGCCGGATGACCTCTTCGGCGAGGTCGTTGGGCGCGGCGAGGTCGGGCCGCCACGAGGGGAGGGTGACGACGAGCTCGTCCTGGCCGTAGACGTCGCAGCCGATCTCCTGGAGGCGGCGGACGACGGTCTCGCGGCCGTACTCCATGCCCGCGACGCGGTCCGGGTGGTCCGCGGCCATGGCCATGGTGCGCGGCGCGCCCGGGGCGACGACCTCGGTGACCCCGGCCTCGGCGGTGCCGCCGGCGAGGAGCACGAGCAGGTCGACGGTCCGCTGCGCGGCCGCGGCGGCGGCCTGCGGGTCGACGCCCCGCTCGAAGCGCTTGGAGGCCTCGGAGGAGAGCTTCATGCGGCGGGCGGTGCGCGAGATCGACACGGAGTCGAAGTGCGCGGCCTCGATGACGACGTCCGTGGTCCCCGTGACCTGGCCCGTCTCGGGGTCGGTGACGGAGTCGGCGATCTCGGTGTTGGCGCCGCCCATGACACCGGCGAGCCCGATCGGCCCGCTGTTGTCGGTGATCACCAGGTCCTCGGCGTCGAGCGTGCGCTTGACCCCGTCGAGGGTGGTGAACTTCTCGCCCTGCTCGGCGCGGCGGACGCCGATGGTGCCTTCGATCCGCGAGCGGTCGTAGGCGTGCAGCGGCTGGCCGAGCTCCAGCATCACGTAGTTGGTGATGTCGACGGCGAGCGAGATCGGGCGCATGCCCGCCTTCTGCAGGCGGCGGGTCAGCCAGATCGGGGAACGTGCGTCGGGGTCGAGACCGGTCACCGTGCGGGCGGTGAAGCGGTCGCAGCCGGCCTGGTCGTCGATCTTGACCGGGTAGCCGTACGAGTTCGGCCCGGGGACGTCGAGCAGCGCCGGGTCGCGCAGCGGCAGACCGTAGGCGGTGGCCACCTCGCGGGCGATGCCGCGCAGGGACATGCAGTAGCCGCGGTCCGGGGTGACGTCGATGTGCAGCACCTCGTCGACGAGCTCGAGGAGCTCGATCGCGTCGGTGCCGACCTCGTGCTCGTGCGGCAGCACGATGATGCCGTGCGTGCCGTCGTCGCCCATGCCCAGCTCCTCGCCGGAGCAGATCATGCCGTGGGAGGTCTTGCCGTACGTCTTGCGCGCGGCGATCGCGAAGTCGCCGGGCAGGACCGCGCCGGGCAGGACCACGACGACCTTGTCGCCGACGGCGAAGTTCCGGGCGCCGCAGACGATCTCCTGCGGCTCGCCGGTGCCGTTGGCCCGGCCGACGTCGACCGTGCAGAACCGGATCGGCTTGCGGAAGCCCTCGAGCTCCTCGATGGTCAGCACCCGGCCGACGACGAGCGGGCCCTTGAGCCCGCCGCCGAGCTGCTCGACGGTCTCGACCTCGAGGCCGGCGTCGACCAGCTTGGCGGCCACGTCGCGGCCGGTCGCACCCGCGGGGAGGTCGACGTACTCCCGCAGCCAGGAAAGCGGGACGCGCATCAGATCTCACTCCCGAACGGCCGGGTGAAACGGACGTCACCCTCGACCATGTCTCGCATGTCTTCAACGTTGTGACGGAACATCAGCATCCGCTCGATGCCGAAGCCGAAGGCGAACCCGCTGTACTTCTCGGGGTCCACACCGCAGGCGACGAGCACCTTGGGGTTGACCATGCCGCAGCCGCCGAGCTCGATCCAGCCCTCGCTGGAGCAGGTACGGCACGGGCGGTCGGGGTTGCCCACCGACTCGCCGCGGCACACGTAGCACTGCATGTCCATCTCGGCGGACGGCTCGGTGAACGGGAAGAAGTGCGGGCGCAGCCGGGTGGTGGTCTCCTCCCCGAAGAGCTCCTTGACCATGTGGTCGATGGTGCCCCGCAGGTCCGCCATGGTCAGACCCTCGTCCACGGCCAGCAGCTCGACCTGGTGGAAGACCGGGGTGTGCGTCGCGTCGAGCTCGTCGGTGCGGTACACCCGGCCCGGGCAGACGATGTAGACGGGGGGCTTGCGCTCCAGCAGCGAGCGCGCCTGCACCGGGGAGGTGTGGGTGCGCAGCACGACGCCCGACTCGTCGCCCTCGGTGCCCTCGGGCCCCCGGACGAAGAAAGTGTCCTGCATCTGGCGCGCCGGGTGGTCGGGCGTGAAGTTGAGGGCGTCGAAGTTGAACCACTCCGCCTCGACCTCGGGCCCTTCGGCGACCTCGTACCCCATGGCCGTGAAGATGTCCGCGATGCGGTCCATCAGCGTGGTCAGGGGGTGCCGGGCGCCGGCGGGGACGCGGTCGTAGGGCAGCGTGACGTCCACCGCCTCCTCGACGAGCACCCGCTCGTCGCGCTCCGCCTCGAGCTCGACCGTGCGGGCCCCGAAGGCCTTGTTCACGGCGCCGCGGGCCTGGCCCACGCGCTTGCCCGCCTCGGCCTTGGCCTGCGGGGGCAGCGCGCCGATCTCGCGGTTGGCGAGCGCCAGGGGCGAGCGGTCGCCCATGTGCGCGGTCTTCGCCTCACGCAGCGCGTCGAGGTCGCCGGCGGACGCGAAGGCGGCGAGCGCCTCGTCCCGCATGCGCTCGATCTCTTCCGGTTTCAGTGCCTCGACCTCGACAGGGTCGTACGACTTGTTCGGTGCCGACATCTCTTCCCGTACTTCCGATGGCTGGCTGGTGGGTCCCCGTACGGCACGATCAGACCGATCGACACAGAGACACAAAGGTGCCAAAGGACGAGTCTAAAGGTCGCCGGGGGTGAAGGAGCCCGTGGGCCGCCTGGCGAGACGCTCCGCAGGGCTACTGCGTGAGATACGCCGGGGCGCTCACGGGCAGGATAAATCGGAACTCGGCGCCGCCGCCGGGGCCGCGGCCGACCGTGATGGTGCCGCCGTGGGCCTCCACGATGCCCTTGACGATGTACAGGCCCAGGCCGGTGCCGCCGCGCTTGCTCCCCCGCCAGAAGCGGGTGAAGACGCGGCCCATCGACTCCTCGGGGATCCCGGGGCCTTCGTCGGTCACGGTGACGGCGGTTCCTTTCTCGTGCGGCGTTACTGCGATGGTGACCGTTCCGTCCCCGTGACGCACCGCATTTTCGAGGAGGTTGCCGAGGATCTGGTCGATCTTGTCCGGATCTGCCCACAGGTCGGGCAGCGGCCGGCTGACGCTCACGAGGAACCGCTCGGGGGCCTGGCCGTTCGCGGTGAGCGCCTGCACGTGGCGGCCGACGGCGGTGGCGATGTCGACCGGCTGGCGGCGCACCTCCAGGCGTCCGGAGTCGATGCGGGAGATGTCGAGGAGTTCGGCGATCAGGCGGGTGACGCGGTTGGCGTCGGCGTCGACGGTCTCCAGCATCAGCCGCTTCTGGTCGTCGGTGAACCGCTCCCACTTGGCGAGCAGGGTGGCGGTGAACCCCTTGACGGAGGTCAGCGGGGAGCGCAGCTCGTGCGCCACGGTGGCGATCAGCTCGGCGTGGCTGCGCTCGGTGCGGCGGCGGGCCTCCGTGCCGCGCAGGGTGACCACGAGGCGGCGCACCGGGCCGGTGGGGTGGGTGCGCACGTAGCTGGCGGAGACCAGCACCTCGCGGCCGCCCGGGAGCAGCAGGTTCCGCTCGGGCTGCCCGCGGCGGGTGGCGAGGCCCCCGTACGGGTCCGTCAACGCCCACCAGCGGCGGCCTTCGAGGTCCTCCAGCGGGAGGGCCCGGTCGATGCGGTTGCCGAGCGCCTTCTCCGGCGCCAGGGCGGTGATCCGTGCGGCGGCGGCGTTGAAGCAGATCACCCGGCCGGTGTCGTCGGCGACGACGAGTCCGTCGGGCAGGCTGTCGGGGTCGATCCCGAAGCCGGCGCCCTCCTCGGGGGCGCCGCCGCCCGTCACCGCCACGCGGGCCCCGGACAGCGGGGCCCCGGCCTGCGGCGGTACGGGGCGGTACGTTCCGGACGCGGGTACGGGGGGTACGGCGTCGGCGCGGGCACCGACGGGCCGGCCCGTCCGGGCGCCGGACGGGGGCGGAGCCTGCGACGGGACGCCGGCGAGCTCGTCGCCCGCCTGACGGGCCGCGCGGACACCGGTGCCACACGGCACCGGTGAACCGGCCGCCGCACCGGCCCCCGGTGAGCTGTTCGTACCGACGGTCATGTCCCCGTACCCCACATCTCCGAGTAGCGCAGTGGGCCCCCGGGCCGCCACATTACTAGCTGGGGGTCACAGAGCGGCACCCTCCGGGCGCCCGCTGTGCACGCGCGGAGGCATAGAGGCACACGGCGGCGGCCGTCGCGAGGTTCAGGCTCTCCGCCTTCCCGTGGATCGGGACCCGCACCACGGCGTCCGCCAGGGCCCTGGTCTCCTCCGGCAGGCCCCAGGCCTCGTTGCCGAACACCCAGGCGGAGGGACCGCCCATGGTGCCCGCGTCCAACTCGGCGTCGAGGTCGTCCTCGCCCGCCCCGTCGGCGGCCAGGATCCGTACGCCGGCCGCTCGGAGCCCCTGGACGGCCTGCTCCACCGGTACGCCGACCGCGACCGGGAGGTGGAAGAGGGAGCCGACGGAGGCCCGTACGGACTTGGGATTGTAGAGGTCCACGGAGGCGTCGGTCAGCACCACGGCGTCGGCGCCGGCGGCGTCCGCGCAGCGCAGGACCGTACCGGCGTTGCCGGGGTCGCGGACGTGCGCGAGGACGGCGACGAGCTTGGGCGCGGCCTTGAGGATGTCCTCGAACGGGGAGTCCAGGAAGTGGCAGACGCCGACGATGCCCTGCGGGGTGACGGTCTGGGAGACCTCCGCGAGTACTTCGTCGGAGGCGTAGTGCACCCGGACGCCCGCGATCAGGGCGGCGTCGATGATCTCGGCGTAGCGCTCGGCCGCCTCGACGGTGGCGAACAGCTCGATCAGGGTCGACTCTCCCGTGGCGCCGCGGTGCTCCACGGCCTCGCGCACCGCCTGCGGGCCCTCGGCGATGAACCGGCGCTCCTTGGTACGGAAGTTGCGCCGCGCCAGTCGCCTGGCGGCGGCCACCCGCGGGGATCGGGGGGAGATCAGCTCGGCGGGGTGACCCAGGTCAGCCATGGTCTCTGCGGTTCTCTCTCGGAGTACGGGCGCCCAGGGCGCGACGGTGCGGAGCGCGCGGGGCGCGGGCGGTGCGGACGCCTGGGCGCGGCGGTGCGGGCGCGCAGGGTGCGGGCGCGGACGGTGTACGGGCGGCGCGCGCCGCTGCGGTGCGGGGAAAGCACTCGGACCCGCAGGCGCATCGCCTGCGGGTCCGAGGGTGCCGATCGCTTACGCGGCCGGCCAGGCCTTACGCAGCGGCCTTGGGGGCGTTGACGTCGGCCGGAAGCGCCTTCTGCGCAACCTCGACGAGCGCGGCGAACGCGTTGGCGTCGTTGACGGCCAGCTCCGCGAGGATCTTGCGGTCCACCTCGATGTTGGCGGCCTTCAGACCCTGGATGAGGCGGTTGTACGTCATGCCGTTCTGGCGGGCAGCGGCGTTGATGCGCTGGATCCACAGCTGACGGAAGTCGCCCTTGCGCTTCTTGCGGTCGTTGAAGTTGTAGACCAGCGAGTGGGTGACCTGCTCCTTGGCCTTGCGGTACAGGCGCGAACGCTGACCGCGGTAGCCGGAGGCCGCCTCGAGGATCGCCCGGCGCTTCTTGTGGGCGTTTACTGCCCGCTTGACGCGTGCCACTTTTTAACTCCTTGTAGCGGGGCCGTGGGTGTCTTCACACGGCCCGAATTCGATGGGGTCCCGGTCTTGACGTCCCGCTCCCGGAAGGAGAGCGGAGGACGTCACTTGCCGAGAAGCTTCTTGATCTTCGCGGCGTCGCCGGGGGCCATCTCCGCGGTGCCGGTCAGGCGGCGGGTGACACGGGACGACTTGTGCTCGAGCAGGTGGCGCTTGCCGGCGCGCTCACGGAGCACCTTGCCGGAGCCGGTGATCTTGAAGCGCTTCTTGGAACCGCTGTGCGTCTTGTTCTTCGGCATAGCGCCGTTATCTCCTCGTCGGTGGCGCTCCCACCGGTCCGGAACGGGACCGGCTTACGGGAGCGTCATGTTGTGTCGGTGATCCGAGACGGGCTGCCTCGGGATCAGGCCTCGGCGTCCGTCTCGTCGGCCTTCGCCTCGTCGGCGGCGGCCTCGGTGACCTCGGCAGAGGCGACCTCGGTGGTGTCATCGACCTCGGCGGCGGCCTCCTGCGAAGGAGCCTCGTCGTCGGTCTGGGCGACACCCTGGCGCTCCGCCTTGCGGGCGGCCTGCGCCTCGCGGGCTTCGGCCATGGCCTCGGTCTTCTTCTTGTGCGGACCGAGGACCATGATCATGTTTCGGCCGTCCTGCTTCGGGTTCGACTCGATGAACCCGAGGTCCTCGACGTCCGAAGCGAGACGCTGCAGCAGTCGGTAGCCGAGTTCCGGCCGGGACTGCTCGCGACCACGGAACATGATCGTGATCTTGACCTTGTCGCCCTGCTTGAGGAACCGAACGACGTGACCCTTCTTGGTGTCATAGTCGTGCGGGTCGATCTTCGGCCGGAGCTTCATTTCCTTGATGACCGTGTGCGCCTGGTTCTTGCGCGCCTCACGTGCCTTCATGGCCGACTCGTACTTGAACTTGCCGTAGTCCATGAGCTTGCAGACCGGCGGGCGTGCGGACGCCGCGACCTCGACCAGGTCGAGGTCGTACTCCTGCGCGAGCTCGAGCGCCTTGGCAAGCGGCACGATGCCGACCTGCTCGCCGCTGGGACCGACAAGCCGTACCTCGGGAACGCGAATCCGGTCGTTGATGCGGGGCTCGGTGCTGATGGATCCTCCTCGGTAGCACCACACGGCTGCCTGGCAGACAGCCGCTGACGTGTATTTCCGTCAGACCACCACAGCGGGAGAATGAAAAAAGCCCCGCCGGGCACAGGCAGGGGCTCCAAAACAACCGGAGCACCGCCGCGTGCGAACCGCGGGGCGCAGACTCGGGCAGCTTTCCATCGTCCGTACGGAACGATGGATGCCACCTGACCGGATGACCCGCCGCCCCGGAGGGTGGTCGGGTGGGAGAACGGAGCCTCCACTTGTGGGCCGGGCACCACAGTGTCCGGCCGGTCGATGTACATACTAGCACCCGCGTTGCAAGCCCGCCGCACGGCCTATCGTGGTGCGCATGACTGACGCGACCCCCTCCACCGACCCCGCTGCCGACGGCGCCCCCGACTACGACGCCATGACCCGCGACATCGCGGACGTGCCCGCCGTCGAGGTGATCACCACGGTGGCCGTGCACCTGCTGAGCGCCGCGGCGGTCAACCTGGGCCTGGACAAGCCGGACTCCGAGCACAAGGACCTCGACGAGGCCCGCAAGCTGATCACGGCCCTCGCCGGCCTGGTCACCGCGAGCGCCACCGAGATCAGCTCCTTCCACGCCGCCCCGCTGCGGGACGGCCTGAAGTCCCTGCAGCTGGCCTTCCGCGAGGCCTCGATCGTCCCGGACGAGCCGGGCCAGGGGCCGGGCGAGAAGTTCACGGGCCCCGTCTTCGCCTGAGTCCAGGCACCGCACGAGCACAGCGGCACAGCGGCATAGCAGCGCAGCTGCACCGCAGCACGAAGGGGAGAGGCGGATCACGCCGGAACGTTCCGGCTGATCCGCCTCTCCCCTTCGCTGTCGTTCAGCGGGCGAAGAGCGGCTCACCGGGCGGAGCGGGCGCGTCCGGCGGCAGCAGCGCCAGGTCCAGGCCGCGCACCAGCCGGCCCCGCAGGGTGGTGTCCGCCGCCAGGGCCTCGGCGACGCGGCGGGCCGCCGCGGGAGCCTGGACGCCGGCGGCCAGCACGATCGCGAGGGTGCCGTCGGCGCCCGCGCCGCCGGGCCCGAGGTGGGCGCGGATCACGGCCGGCTCCGCGGACACGGCGGCCCGTACGGCCTCCCGTACGGCGGGATCGGCCAGCGGGTCCGCGTCCGTACGGCCCTCGGCGAGCGCGAGGAGCGCGGAGCCGGTCAGCTGGTAGGCGACGGGGCCGGCCAGGTCCAGGACCACGGTGTCGGCCTTCTCGTGCGCGGCGGCCGCCAGGGCCTGGTGCAGCGGGACCGCCACCGGCCGGGCCGCGGGGTCCCAGAGTGCGAGCGAGGCGATCGAGGTGAAGGCGGGCAGGGCCCTGCGGTCGCCCGCCCGCAGGGTGGGAACGGCCATGTCGCTGGTCTTCTCGCGCTTGAGGCCCGTCTCAGGGTCGGTCTCCACCTCGCCGAGGACGGCGACGACCGGGACCAGCAGCCGGGCGTCCTTGAGCGCCGCCAACACCTGCGGCTCCTTCGTCCGGTCCTCGGCCCAGGCGGCCAGGGCCGCGGTCAGCCGCGGATCGGCGGAGCCGTCGTCGTCGGAGAAGCCGGGGTCGGGAATGTTCTTGTTCGCCATGTTCGCCACAGTTACCCGACCCTACTGTGCCGGGCCCGGCGGCGCCGTCAGGGGTGCGCGGTCCCGGCCCCGGGTGCCGCGCCGCGACCGCCGGGCCAGTACGGCGGCCACCACGAGCAGCACGGCCCCGGCCGCCGCGGCCGCCGCGGCGGCCGGCCGGGCGCCGCGCTCGGGCGGGCGGACCGGCTCGGGGCCGGGGCCGAAGTACGGACGTTCGGCCGCGGCGGGGGCGGGTACCGCCGCCTCCGGCTGCATCGCCTCCGCGACCTGGAGGGCGGCGGCCGGGTCCACCGTCCCGTGGCCGCGGGCGTCGTCGCGGCCGCCGGCCGGGGCGTCGGAGGCGGTGTCCTCCAGCAGTTTCTTGATCTGGGCCGGGGACAGGTCCGGGTGCTCGGCCTTGACGAGGGCCACGGCGCCGGAGACGAAGGCCGCCGCGGCGCTCGTGCCCCAGCCCTCGTAGTACGAGCGGTCGGGGTCGGCGATGACGACGTCGACGCCCGGGGCGCTGACGGTGGCGTACCAGTTGCGGGTGGAGAACTTGGCCTTCTTGCCGCGGCGGTCGACGGCGGTCACCGCGATGACCCCCGGATAGGCAGCCGGGTAGGAGACGCGGTCGCCCGTCTCGCCGCCGTTGCCCGCGGAGGCGACGACGACCACGCCCTTGCCGAGGGCGTACTGGACGGCCTCGTCCTCGCCCGCCTCGTGGTGGGCGGAGTCGCTGTCGTCGCCGAGGGACAGGTTGATCACGTCGGCGCCGTGGTCCGCGGCCCATCGGATGCCCTCGGCGAGGGCGCCGCCCTTGCTGTCGCGGGCCTGGGCGCGGCCCGGGTCGCCCTCCTCGAGGATCACCCGGACCGGCAGGATCCGCGCCTGCGGGGCGACGCCGAGGACGCCCTGGCCGCGGCTGGGGCCATGGCCGTGCCCGGCGATGATGCCGGCCATGGCGGTGCCGTGGCGGGCCCAGGCGCGGTCGCCGCGGCCGGCGCCCATGCCGATGAGGTCGGTGCCGTCGAGGACCTGTCCCGCGAGGTCGGGGTGGGAGGCGTCGACCCCGGTGTCGAGGACGGCCACGGTCACCCCGTCGCCCCGGGTGGTGCCCCAGGCCTCTTCGGCGCGCAGTGCCAGCAGGCCCCACTGGCGGTCCCGGACGGTGTCGGCGGCGGCCGGGGACGCCGTGGCGGTCGCGAGCAGGGCGGCGGCCGTCAGGACGGCGGCGACCTGCCCGACCCGTCGGCGGGGGCGCGGCGGGCGGAGGTTCATCGCGTGCCCTCCGGGGCGGGGGTGGGCGGGGCGGCGAGGAAGGCCACGCCGTCCCCGATGCGGTCGGCGAGCGCCCTGGCCTCGTGGCCGAGGCCCGCCTGGGCGACGGCTCCCGTGGCGTCCTTCTTCATCAGATCCTCGGCGGGCCGGGGCGCGTCCAGGGGGCGGCCGTCGGCGAAGGCGGAGACGGTGTAGACGACGACGGGGGCCTCGTCGACCACGGAGGTCGCCCAGGCGGCGCGCTGGGCGTCGGCGAATCCGTACCCGGGCGGGGCGGTGAGCCGGCCGGTGAGGGCGGTCATCGTGGGGGCGTCGGCGGGGGTGAAGACCAGGCCCACGGTGATCAGGGAGCTGCGGGTGGCGTCGGTGTAGGTGGCGCGGAGCACGCGGGTGCAGCCGGCCTCGGCCAGCAGGTCCCGCCAGTCGGCGGCGAGGGCGGCCGGACAGTCGGCGTCGGGTGCGAGTGCGATGCGGGTCCAGGTCCGGTCGGCGCCGCCGGGCCCGGCCGAAGGGCCGGTCAGCACGGGCGGCAGGAGGCTGTCCACGCGGGCGGCCCGCCACAGCGACTCGGCCTTGCGGTAGGCGGCGTCGGCGGGCAGCGGGCGGTGGACGGCGCGGTGTTCGGCCCAGGTGGTGACGGCGGCTGTGCCGACGAGGCCGCCCCCGAGGAGGCCGCAGAGCACGGCGGCGGCGACGCGTCCGGGGTGGCGGCGCGGCGGCGCGTGCGAGGACTGGGGCGGCTGGGACCACGGATCGGGCTCGCCAGGGATCGTGGTCCGCGGTGTCGTCGTGGTCATCCGGCGGCTCCGCCCCCCGTTCCGTACGGCTGCCTGCCCGTACTCTACGGGGTCCCCGGCGGGAGCCGGCGGGGCCGGGGCGCCGGTCGCGGACGGCCGCCGGCGCCGTCGCCGGTGCGCGGCGGCCCCGGCGAACCCCCTACCCACCGGTAGAGACCTCTGGCAAGCTGCCGCCCATGAACTCCCCCGCCGCCGACCGCGCCCGGTACGACCGGGCGACCGCGCACCTGGACGCGCCGCTGGCCATCGTGGATCTCGACGCCTTCGACGCCAACGCCGACGACCTGGTGCGCCGGGCCGGCGGGAAGCCGGTCCGCGTCGCCAGCAAGTCGGTCCGGTGCCGGGCGCTGCTCGAACGGGTCCTGGCCCGGCCCGGATTCGCAGGGATCATGTCGTACACGCTCGCCGAGTCGCTCTGGCTGGCCCGGTCCGGTTTCGAGGATGTGCTCCTCGCCTATCCCTCCGCCGACCGGGCCGGGTTCGGTGAGCTGGCGAACGACGCCAAGCTGGCCGGCGCCGTCACGGTGATGGTGGACGATCCCGCGCAGCTGGAGCTGATCGACCGGGCACGCGACGGGGGCGCCGAGGAGATCCGGGTCTGCCTGGAGCTGGACACCGCCCTGCACCTGTTCGGCGGCCGGGTACGGGTCGGGGCGCGCCGCTCGCCGCTGCGCGAGCCCGCGCAGCTGGCCGGCCTGGCCCGTACGGTCGCCTCCCGGCCGGGGTTCCGGGTGGTGGGGCTGATGGCGTACGAGGGGCACGTCGCCGGGGTCGGGGACGCCCTGGCCCGTCGCCCGCTGCGCTCCCGCGCCATCCGGCTGATGCAGGGCGCGGCCCGCAGGGAGCTGGCGGCGCGGCGGGCCGAGGTGGTGCGGGCCGTGCGGGCCGTCGTACCGGACCTGGAGTTCGTCAACGGCGGCGGGACCGGCAGCGTGCAGCACACCGCCGCCGAGGACGCGGTGACCGAGATCGCGGCTGGGTCGGGGCTGTACGTGCCGCGGCTCTTCGACAACTACACCTCGTTCAGCGGGCGTCCGGCGGCCCTGTTCGCCCAGCCGGTGGTGCGCAGGCCGGGGGTGGGTGTGGTGACCGTGCTCGGGGGCGGCTACCCGGCCTCCGGCGCGGCGGGGGCCGACCGGCTGCCGGTGCCGTACCTGCCGCAGGGGCTGGGGTACGACCCCCAGGAGGGCGCCGGGGAGGTGCAGACTCCGCTGCTGGGAGCCCCTGCCGACGATCTTCTGATCGGTGACCGGGTGTGGTTTCGCCACGCGAAGGCGGGCGAGCTGTGCGAGCGCTTCGACACGCTGCACCTGGTGGAGGGCGACCGGGTGACGGCCACCGCCCCGACGTACCGAGGCGAGGGCCGCACGTTCCTGTAGTCCGGCGGGTCAGAAGACGGAGTCGGTCTGGTCGGGGACGACGCTCCCGTCGCCCCGCAGACCGGCCCCCGGTGCCGTCGTGGCCGGCGTAGCCGGTCGTCGCGCCCGGGGAGGGGCCGGGGTTCCGCTGCTTCGGCTTGATGAACATGTTCCGGAGAGGAACAGCCGGGCCCCGTGCGGCGCCCGGCCGGCGTGCCCTGCCGATCGCGTGCGTACAGGGTCCACAAGGGTCTACAGGGGGGTCACGTACGCGCCGGAGATACCGCCGTCGACGAGGAAGTCGGTGGCGTTGATGAAGGAGGAGTCGTCGCTGGCGAGGAAGGCGACGGCGGCGGCGATCTCGGTGGGCTCGGCGAACCGGCCCAGCGGGATGTGCACGAGGCGGCGGGCCGCGCGCTCGGGGTCCTTGGCGAACAGCTCCTGCAGCAGCGGGGTGTTCACCGGGCCGGGGCACAGGGCGTTGACGCGGATGCCCTCGCGGGCGAACTGGACGCCGAGCTCGCGGGACATGGCCAGGACGCCGCCCTTGGAGGCCGTGTAGGAGATCTGGGAGGTGGCTGCGCCCATGACGGCCACGAAGGAGGCGGTGTTGATGATGGAGCCGCGGCCCTGGCGCTGCATGTAGGGCAGGGCCGCCTTGCAGCAGAGGTAGACAGAGGTGAGGTTGACGTCCTGGACGCGCTTCCAGGCCTCCAGGCCGGTGGTGAGGATCGAGTCGTCGTCCGGGGGCGAGATGCCCGCGTTGTTGAAGGCGATGTCGACGGAGCCGTAGGTGTCGAAGGCCGTCTTGAAGAGGGCCTCGACCTCCTCGGGGCTGGTGACGTCGACCTTCACGAAGGTGCCGCCGACCTCTTCGGCCGCGGCCTTGCCGGCCGTCTCGTCGATGTCTCCGCAGACGACGTGGGCGCCCTCGGACGCGAGGCGGCGGGCCGTGGCGAGGCCGATGCCGCTGCCGGCCCCGGTGATGACGGCGGTTCGGCCGACCAGGCGGCGGCAGATGATCTCTTCAGTGCTCATGGTTCAGGCCTCCGTGCTGATGAAGACGTTCTTGGTCTCGGTGAATGCGGTGAGGGCGTCGGGTCCGAGCTCGCGGCCGAGTCCGGACTGCTTGTAGCCGCCGAAGGGGGTCCAGTAGCGGACGCTGCTGTGGGAATTGACGGACAGGTTGCCCGCGGCGACGGCGCGCGAGACGCGCAGCGCGCGGCCGATGTCGCGGGTCCAGAGGGAGCCGGAGAGGCCGTACTCGGTCGCGTTGGCCAGGCGTACGGCGTCCTCCTCGTCCTCGAAGGGCAGGACGACGGCGACCGGGCCGAAGACCTCCTCGGCGGCCACGGGCGCCGTGGGGTCGACGTCCGTGACGAGCGTCGGCGGGTACCAGAAGCCGGGGCCCTCGGGGGCGGTGCCACGGATCGCGGTGAGGTCGTCGGTGACGAAGGACCGTACGCGCTCCAGCTGGGTGCGCGAGATCAGCGGCCCCATCTGGGTCTTCTCGTCGAGCGGGTCGCCCACGGCCACGGCGGCGATGCCGGGGGCGACGAGCTCCAGGAAGCGGTCGTAGGCGGAGCGCTGGACGAGGATCCGGGTGCGGGCGCAGCAGTCCTGGCCGGTGTTGTCGAGGAAGGCCATGGGGGCGGCGGCCGCGGCAGCTTCGAGGTCGGCGTCCGCGAAGACGATGTTGGGGCTCTTGCCGCCGAGTTCGAGGGTGACGCGCTTCACCCGGTCGGCGCACTTGGCCATGATCTGCTTGCCGACCCGGGTGGAGCCGGTGAAGACGATCTTCGCCACGCCGGGGTGTTCGACGAGCGCGTCGCCCGCGACCGCCCCGCGGCCGGGGAGCACCTGGAAGAGGTGCTCGGGGATCCCGGCTTCGAGGGCGAGTTCGGCGAGGCGCAGGGCGGTCAGCGGGGTGGTCTCGGCGGGCTTGAGGATGACCGCGTTGCCGGCGGCGAGGGCCGGGGCCAGGCCCCAGGCGGCGATCGGCATGGGGAAGTTCCAGGGGGCGATCACGCCGATGACGCCGAGGGGTTCGAGGAAGGTGACGTCGATGCCGCCGGCGACGGGGATCTGGCGGCCGCAGAGCCGTTCCACTCCCCCGGCGGCGAAGTCGAGGAGGTCGCGTACGTTGCCGGCTTCCCAGCGGGCGTTGCCGATGGTGTGGCCGGCCTCGCGGACCTCCAGCCGGGCCAGTTCCTCGATGTGCCCGTCGACGACCGCGGCGAAGCGGCGCAGGAGCCGGGCCCGGTCTGCGGGGGCGGCCGCCGCCCAGGCGCGCTGGGCCGCGGCGGCCCGGGCGACGGCGGCGTCGACATCGTCCCGTGTGGCGGCCGGGACGATGGCGACGGTTTCCTCGGTGGCCGGATTGAGGACCTTCAGATGGGGAGGGGCCAGCACATCGGACACGTGGTGCCTCACAGACGTTCGCAGTGGGGAGGATTACAGACGTTCGAAGGAGCGGCGCAGCTCCCAGTCGGTGACCGCGGAGTCGTACGCGTCGAGTTCCACGCGGGCCATGTTCCGGTAGTGGGCGACCACTTCGGGCCCGAAGGCGGCCTTGGCGATCTCGCTGTTCTCCCACAGCTCGGCGGCCTCGCGCAGGGTCGCGGGGACGTGCGCGTAGTCGGCGGTGTACGCGTTTCCGCCGCAGGCCTCGGGCAGCTCCAGGCGGTTCTCGATGCCGTAGAGCCCGGCCGCGACCAGGCCGGCGACGGCGAGGTAGGGGTTGACGTCCCCGCCCGGGAGGCGGTTCTCGAAGCGCATGGAGCGGCCGTGGCCGACGACTCGGAGCGCGCAGGTCCGGTTGTCCACGCCCCAGGCGACGGCGGTGGGTGCGAAGGATCCCGGCCGGAAACGCTTGTACGAGTTGATGTTGGGGGCGTAGAGAAGGGAGAAGTCGCGCAGCGCGGCCAGCTGGCCGGCCAGGAAGTGCCCCATCACCGGTGACATTCCGCCTGGCCCGTCGCCGGCCATCGCGTTGCGTCCGTCGGCGTCGGTGAGCGAGAGGTGGATGTGACAGGAGTTGCCCTCGCGCTCGTCGAACTTGGCCATGAAGGTGAGCGAGACACCCTCCTGGGCGGCGATCTCCTTGGCCCCGGTCTTGTAGACGGAGTGCTGGTCGCAGGTGGTCAGCGCCTCGTCGTAGCGGAACACGATCTCGTGCTGGCCGAGATTGCACTCCCCCTTGGCCGACTCGACGGTCAGGCCAGCGGCCTGCATCTCCTTGCGGATCCGGCGCAGCAGGGGTTCGATGCGGCCGGTCCCGAGGACGGAGTAGTCGATGTTGTACTGGTTGGCGGGGGTCAGGTCGCGGTAGCCCGCGTTCCAGGCCTGCTCGTAGGTGTCCTGGAAGACCATGAACTCCAGCTCGGTACCGACCATCGCGGTGTACCCGTGCTCGGCCAGGCGCTCCAGCTGGCGGCGCAGGATCTGCCGGGGTGCGGCGACGACGGGCGATCCGTCGCTCCAGGCGAGGTCGGCGACGAGGAAGGCGCTGCCGGGGTTCCAGGGGATCCGGCGCAGGGTGGCGAGGTCGGGGTGCATGGCGAAGTCGCCGTATCCCCGGTCCCAGGAGGACATCTCGTATCCGTCGACGGTGTTCATGTCGGTGTCGACGGCCAGGAGGTAGTTGCAGCCCTCGGTGCCGTGCTCGAGTACCTCGTCGAGGAAGAACTGTGCGGCGAACCGCTTGCCCTGGAGGCGTCCCTGCATGTCGGGGAAGGCCAGGACGACTGTGTCGATCTCACCGCTGGCGACGAGGGCACGGAGCTCCTCGGGGGCCAGCGGCGGCTTGCGGTCTACCACGGGAATCTCTCCTTCGGTGAGCCGAGAACGCCTAAGGTATTGAATAGAACCATTGGTTGGGAAGGGGAGGAGCCGAGATGACCGATACGGCGAGCGAAGGCGACGCCGTCGCACGACTGAATCCCGTACTGCGGCAGGTGCGGGCGGGCAACGGTTTCGAGGAGGCGCTGGAGCAGATCCTCCAGGTCGTGCGGCTGGGCCTGGTGCCGGGCGGCGAACGCCTTCCACCCGAACGGGAGCTGGCGGAGCGGATGGGGATCAGCCGGGTCACCCTGCGCGAGGTGCTCAAGGTGCTGCAGGACCAGGGCCTGGTGGAGGCCCGGCGCGGACGGTACGGCGGAACGTTTGTGCTGCCGCGCCCCGACACCCCGGCCGGCGGCGCCGAGGAGGAGCTGCGCCGGCGCGTCGCGGGCGTGGACATCGAGGACGCCCTGCGGTTCCGCGAGGTCCTGGAGGTGGGGGCGGCCGGACTGTGCGCCTCGCAGGGCCTGACCGAGGAGGGCACCGAACGGCTGCTCGCCGCCCTGGGGGCCACCCACGACGCCCCGCTCGCCGACTACCGCCGCCAGGACACGCTCTTCCACCTCACCTTGTGCGAGCTGGCGGGATCCGCCACCCTGACGGCCCAGTACGCGGCCGTCAGGGCCACCGTCAACGACCTGCTGGACTGCATCCCCCTGCTCGTTCGCAACCTCGAACACTCCCAGCAGCAGCACACCGCACTGGTGGAATCGGTGCTGGAGCGGGACCCGGCCGGGGCGCGCGAGACGATGCGCGAGCACTGCTGCGGCACGGCCGCGCTCCTGCGGGGCTTCCTGGCCTGAGCGGCTCTGGAGCGGGCCGGGGAGGTTTTCGTAACTTCTGTTTAACGCAGAGGTCTTGCGCTCTCCGCTCCCTTGCGGCAAAGGTACGCCCCACAACCATTGCCCTGAGGCAGGAGCGCACGATGGCCGACGACATCGAGGCACGGCTGAGCGCCGTACCCGCACCCACCACGTCACCCGAGGGCGGCGACGGTTCCGACGACTACCTGAAGCGCCGCACGCTGCGCCGCGGCAGCGCCGGCTGGCTGCTCCTCACCGGCCTCGGCGTCGCATACGTCGTCTCCGGCGACTTCTCCGGCTGGAACGTCGGCCTCGACAAGGGCGGCTTCGGCGGCCTGGCCATCGCCACCGTCCTCATGGGCGCGATGTACGCCTGTCTGGTCTTCTCCCTCGCGGAGCTGTCCACCATTCTGCCGACGGCGGGCGGCGGCTACGGGTTCGCCCGCCGCGCGCTGGGCCCCTGGGGCGGCTTCCTCACCGGTACCGCCATTCTCATCGAGTACATCCTGGCCCCGGCCGCGATCGTCATCTTCATCGGCGACTACGTCGAATCCCTCGGCCTCTTCGGCCTCACCTCCAGCTGGCCGGTCTACCTCGGCTGTTTCGTGATCTTCATCGGCGTCCACCTCTGGGGCGTCGGCGAAGCGCTCCGCTTCAGTCTCGTCGTGACCGCCATCGCCGTCGCCGCCCTGCTCATCTTCGCGGTGGGGGCCTTCACCGAGTTCGACGCCGACGGCCTGAACGACATCCCGGTGGACGCGAGCGCCTTCGGTTCGAACTCCTGGCTGCCGATGGGGCTGCTGGGCATCTGGGCAGCGTTCCCCTTCGGCATGTGGTTCTTCCTCGGAGTGGAAGGCGTGCCGCTGGCGGCCGAGGAGGCCAAGGACCCGGTCCGCTCCATGCCGAAGGCGCTCTCCATCTCCATGGGCATCCTCGCCCTGCTGGCGCTGATCACCTTCTTCGCCGCGACGGGCGCCCAGGGCGCCGACGCCGTCAAGTCGGCCGGCAACCCGCTGGTCGTGGCCCTGGAGGGGGACGGCGGCCCGACCGCGCTGAGCCGCTTCGTGAACTACGCGGGCCTGGCCGGCCTGGTGGCCTCCTTCTTCTCGCTCATCTACGCCGGCTCGCGCCAGCTCTTCGCCCTCTCGCGGGCGGGCTACCTGCCCCGCTTCCTCTCGCTCACCTCGCAGCGCAAGGCCCCGTACCTGGGCCTGGTCATCCCCGGCGCGATCGGTTTCACCCTCGCCGCGGCCACCGGCGACGGCGCCCGCATGCTCAACATCGCGGTGTTCGGCGCGACCATCTCCTACGCCCTGATGGCCCTCTCGCACATCGTGCTGCGCCGCCGGGAGCCGGACCTGGATCGCCCATACCGCACCCCGGGCGGGATCCTGACCTCCTCGGTCGCCTTCGCACTCGCCCTGTCGGCCCTGGTCGCCACCTTCCTTGTGGACAGGGACGCCGCATTCATCGCGCTGGCCGTGTACGCCGTCGCCCTGGCCTACTTCGCGATCTACAGTCGGCACCACCTCGTGGCCTCGGCCCCCGAGGAGGAGTTCGCGGCGCTCGCCAAAGCCGAGGCGGAACTGTCCCGCGACTGAAACCCTGTTGCCGCGCCCCCCTCGTCCCACCCTGGAGGTAGAGAACGTGCCCAGGCCGCTCATCGGCATCACCACCTATGTGGAGGAATCCACCCGCTACGGGGTGTGGGACCTCCCGACGTCCCTCGTACCGACCGGGTACTGCGAACTCGTCCAGGCGGCGGGCGGCGCGGCCGTGCTGCTCCCGCCGGACGAACCCGGGTCGGCGGCGGAGGTGCTGAGCCGTGTGGACGGCCTGGTCGTGGCGGGCGGACCCGACGTGGACCCGGCCCACTACGGGGCCGTGCGCGACCCCCGTACAGGCGCACCCGCGACCGTCCGCGACCACTGGGAACTGGCCCTGATCGCGGCGGCGCTGGAAGAGGACGTGCCCGTGCTCGGCATCTGCCGGGGCATGCAGGCGCTCAACGTGGCCCTCGGCGGCACGCTGATCCAGCACATCGACGGCCACCTCGACACCCCGGGCGCCACGTCGTGGCACCCGGTCCGCCCGGTCCCGGGGACCCGGTACGCGGCGCTGGTCCCGGAGCAGGCGGACGTCCCGACCTACCACCACCAGGCCGTCGACCGCCTGGGCCGCGGCCTGGTCGTCTCGGCCCACGCGCTCGACGGCACGGTGGAGGCGATCGAACTGCCCGACCCGGACCGTTGGGTCCTGGGCGTCCAGTGGCACCCGGAACGCGACAAGGACACGCGGGTGATGGCGTCCCTGATCGAAGCGGCCATGGCCCGCACGCCGGTTCCGGTCCCGGTCCCGTAGCCGCTGCGCCGGACCGGCCTCTCGGAAGTCCGCCTCGAACGCCGGCGTGGCTGACCTCCCGGCCCCGCCGTCGTTCGAGGCGCTCCCCCAGCCCCGCCGACGTTTCGAGGCGCTCCCCCAGCCCGTCGGCGCTACAGACGACCCTTCAGCCCCGCCGCCGTTCGGGACGCTCCTTCAGCCTGCCGTCGTTCGAGGCGCGGGGTTCCGGAGGCGGCGCCCCGGCGGCGGCGCCGCGCCCGACGGCCCCGTCTAGGACCGACGGGTCAGCGACAGGAGGTCGCGCGCGGGCCCGGCGGGCCGGGAGCCCGTCGGCCACACCGCCCTCAGGGCCCGTCCGAGCCCCGCCCCCGACACCGGCACCTCCACCAGCCGCCGCCCCGCCAGCTCGTCCCCCACCGCCAGCTCCGACAGCACGCACGGCCCGGCGCCGCTCAGCGCCGCCGCCTTCACCGCGGTGGTCGACGCCAGTTCCAGCAGCGGCGCCGCCAGCCCCCCGCACCCCGCGAGCGCCGCGTCCAGCACCTGCCGCGTCCCCGACCCCCGCTCCCGCAGGATCAACGGCGTCGACGCCAGTTCCGCCGCCTCCACCCCCCGCGTCCGCCGCGCCCACGCGTGCCCCGGCGCCACCGCCACCACCAGGCGGTCCTGCGCGATCACCGCCGAGTCCAGTCCCTCGGGCACCGTCAGCCCCTCCACGAAGCCGAGGTCCGCTTCGTGCGTGAGCACCCGCTCGGCGACCACGGCCGAGTTCCCCGCGTGCAGCGACACCGCCGTGTCCGGCCGCTGCCCGCGCAGGGCGATCAGCCACCCCGGCAGCAGGTACTCCGCGATGGTCATGCTGGCGGCCACCCGCAGCCGCGAGTCCCGCCGCCCGCGCAGCGCCTGCGCCCCCGCGTCGAAGGCCTCCGCCGCCTCCACGACCCGCCGGGCCCAGTCCGTGACGAGCGCCCCTTCGGCCGTCAGCGTCGACCCCCGCGGCGACCGGTCCACCAGCGCCACCCCGAGCCGCGTCTCCATCGCCCGGATGCGGCTGCTCGCCGCAGGCTGGGTGATGCCCAGCCGCCGGGCCGCGCCACTCAGGCTGCCGACCCGCGCGACCGCGAGCAGCAGTTCCAGCGCGCCCAGGTCCGGCACCCGGTGCGCCAGCGGAACCCACTCCTCATTACCCATAACATCAGTTTATGGCCTCATAGGGAGATGACCTCTGCCGCCCCGGCCGCCCCGGCGCGACGCTGGGTCCATGGCCACCACCCTCGTGCAACCCCGCACCATCACCTCCCGGCTGCCCCGAGCCCACAAGGCCCCCGCACTCCGGCACCTCGGCCCCAACTGGTACGCCTCCGTCATGGGCACCGCGATCGTCGCCAACGCCGGCGCGACCCTCCCCTACCAGGTCCCCGGCCAGCGCGTGGCCTGCCAGCTCGTCTGGGCGCTGTCCGCCGCGGTCCTCGCCCTCCTGCTCACCGCCCGCGCCGGCCACTGGCTCCACCACCGCGACCAGGCCCGCGCCCACCTCCTCGACCCCGCGGTCGCCCCCTTCTACGGCTGCCTGTCCATGGCGCTGCTGGCCGTCGGCGGTGGCACCCTCATCGTCGGCAAGGACCTGATCGGAACCGGCGCCGCCGTCGCCGTGGACGCCGTCCTCTTCACCGCCGGCACCGCGATCGGCCTGGTCATGGCCGTGGTCGTGCCCTACCTGATGGTGGTGCGCCACAAGGTCGACCCCCGGCAGGCCGGCCCTGTCTGGCTCCTCCCCCTGGTCGCCCCCATGGTCTCCGCCGCCCTCGGGCCGCTGCTGATACCCCACCTGCCCGCCGGGCAGCCCCGCGAGACCCTGCTGCTCGCCTGCTACGCGATGTTCGGCATCAGCCTGCTCGCCACCCTGCTGATGCTCCCCCTGATCTTCGGCCGGCTGATCGTGGGCGGCCCCCTCCCCCTGGCCCTGACCCCCACCCTGTTCCTGGTCCTCGGCCCCCTCGGCCAGTCCACCACCGCGGTGAACCAGCTCGCCGATGTCGCCCACCAGTCGATCGGCGCCCCCTACGCCGGAGCGCTCGGCGCGTTCGCCGTCGTCTACGGGGTTCCCGTGATGGGATTCGCGCTGCTGTGGCTGGCCCTCGCCTCGGCCATGCTGGTCCGGGCGGCCCGCAACGGCATGGGGTTCGCCATGACCTGGTGGGCCCTGACCTTCCCCGTGGGCACCTGCGTCACCGGCGCCACGGGCCTGGCCCACCACACCGGCCTGACCGCCTACGCCTGGCTCGCGACCGCGCTGTTCCTCGCCCTGGTCACCGCCTGGCTCCTGGCCGCCGCCCACACCCTGCGCGGCCTGTTCACCGGCCGCCTGCTCGCCGGCTAGCCGACAGGAGCTCGTAGGTGGGGGCTCGATGCGCTCCGCCTTCGCCTCGACCCGGCCGAGCACGACAGTTCCCCGGCGGGTACGCCGTCTCAGCGCGCCGCGCGCAGGGCCTGTGCCAGTACCGTCGGCGCCGTGGCCAGCGAGGGTCCGTACCAGGTCAGGTGCCGGCCGTCGACGAGGGCGGCCGGCAGGCCGGGGAAGGCCTCCGGGCCGTCCTCGGCCGTGAAGCGGTACGGCTCGTCCGGGAGCACCACCAGATCGCAGCCGCGGGCCGCGAGTTCCTCCACCGGCACCCGGGGGTACCGCTCGGGGTGCCCGGCGTACACGTTGCGTACCCCGAGCCGCGCCAGCAGATCCCCCGCGAAGGTGTCCCGGCCCAGGACCATCCACGGCCGCCGCCAGATCGGCACGAAGGCGGTCAGCTCGCCGACCGGCTCCACCCGGGCCCACGCACGCTCCGCGTCCGCCAGCCACCCGGGCCTCGTCAGCCCCAGCGCCCCCACCAGCACCCGGTCCAACTCCCGCAGTGCCTGCGGCAGGTCGCGGACCTCGGTGACCAGCACCTCCACCCCGGCCGCGCGCAGTGCCGCCAGGTCCGGGGCCCGGTTCTCCTCCTCATTGGCGATCACCAGGTCCGGCCGGAGCTCCGCGATCCTCCGCACATCGGGGTTCTTCGTCCCCCCGATCCGCACCGCACCCGGGAGATCCCCGGGGTGCGTGCACCAGTCCGTGACCCCGGCCAGCAGCCCCGGCGCGCTCACGGCCACCGCCTCGGTCAGCGACGGCACCAGCGAGACGACCCGCCGCACGCCGCTCAGTGCTCCGGCGACGGGGGCTCGGACGTCGCGTGGATGTGCTCGCCGACCGCGACCACCAGGATCCGGGTGTCCTCGGTCACGGCGCGCCAGCGGTGGCGCACGCCGCCGGACAGGAAGAGCGCGTCCCCGCTCTCCAGCCGGTACGCCCGTCCCTCCGCCTCCACCTGGCAGGCGCCCTCGACCACGTACATCAGCTCGTCGTTGCGGTGCTGGTACTCCCGGCCGGCGTCCTGGTCCCCGGTGAACTCCAGCGCGTGCAGCTGGTGGTGCCCGCGCACGAGGGGCCGTACGCCGGGGACCGGGGTGAGCCCGGATGCGTCACCGGCCCGTACGAGATCCACCGTGCGCGCGGTGTCGGAGGCGGCCAGCAGCTCGACGGCCGTGGTCTCCAGCGCGTCCGCGACCCGCTCGAGGGACCGCATGCTGGGCCGGGCCCGCTCGTTCTCTATCTGACTCAGGAAGGGCACCGACAGGCCGCTGCGCGCCGACACGGCGGCCAGCGTGAGGTGGAGCGCGCGGCGCCGCTTGCGCACGGCCACACCCACCCGCAGCGGCTCCTTGCCGTCCTTGTCCTTGCTCTTGTCGTCCCTGTCGTTCAGCTTGCCGCTCAGACCGTTCGTGGCGTCCGTGCCGTCCCTGTCGTTCATATCGGGGCTGCCCTCCCCATGTCCGTGGCACATCGGTGTGCTGTAAGCACCTTACGCAGCAACCGCCTCCGGTTTCGCGTGCACCGGCCTTCCCGTACCCGTCCGCTCACGGTCCGTGGTAAAGCAGGCATCCGCGCGCGACGGGAGGGTCACCGCGCGTGCTGCGGCGGGCACGGCACCGCCGATCGGCGGTGCGGCATCATCGACAGCGTGACGACACGACGCCTGATGCTTCTGGACACCGCCTCCCTCTACTACCGCGCCTACTTCGGCGTACCGGACTCCGTGAAGGCCCCCGACGGCACCCCGGTCAACGCCGTGCGCGGGCTGCTCGACTTCATCGGCCGGCTCGTCCAGGACCACCGCCCGGACGAACTGGTGGCGTGCATGGACGCCGACTGGCGGCCGCACTGGAGGGTGGAGCTGATCCCCTCCTACAAGGCCCACCGGGTCGCCCAGGAGAGCGAGACCGGACCCGACGTGGAGGAGACCCCCGACACCCTCGCCCCGCAGGTGCCCATCATCGAGGCGGCGCTGGACGCCTTCGGCATCGCCCGGGTGGGCGTCGCCGGATACGAGGCGGACGACGTGATCGGCACCCTGACCGCCCGCGCGACCGGCCCGGTCGACATCGTCACCGGCGACCGGGACCTGTACCAGCTGGTGGACGACGCCCGGCGGCGCCGGGTGCTGTATCCGCTCAAAGGCGTGGGCTCCCTGCAGGTGACGGACGAGGCCTGGCTCCGTGAGAAGTACGGGGTGGACGGCCCCGGATACGCGGACCTGGCGCTGTTGCGCGGCGACCCGAGCGACGGCCTGCCGGGCGTCCCCGGCATCGGCGAGAAGACGGCGGCCAAGCTGCTCGACGCCTACGGCAGCCTGGCCGGGATCATCGCGGCGATCGACGACCCGAAGTCGAAGCTGACCCTCACCCAGCGCAAGCGGCTCGACGAGTCCCGCCCGTATCTGGCGGTGGCCCCGAAGGTGGTCCAGGTGGCCTCGGACGTCCCGCTGCCGCCGTTCGATCCGGCCCTGCCGAAGGCCCCGGCGCAGCCTGAACTGGTGGACGCACTAGTCCATCGGTGGGGTCTGGGTGGAGCGGTCTCCCGTCTGAGCGGCGCCCTGCACGCGTGAGGTGCTAACTTAGGTAAGGCTAAGTTTCAGGGGAGTCAGGGGAGACACCGTGGCAGAAGGACGCGCCCGCACCGTCGGCACCGCCGTCGTCGTACGCACCGAGCGGCTCTCGCCGCACATGGTGCGACTCGTGCTGGGCGGTGAGGGCCTGGCGGAGTTCGGCGCGGGCGAGTTCACCGACCATTACGTCAAGATCCTGTTTCCCCCGGAAGGCATCACCTATCCCGCGCCGTGGGACCTGGACCGGATCCGCGCCGACTTCCCGCGGGCGCAGTGGCCGCGCCAGCGCGCGTACACCGTGCGGAGCTGGGACCAGGCGCACCTGGAGCTGACCCTCGACTTCGTCGTCCACGGCGACGAGGGAGTGGCCGGCCCCTGGGCGGCGCGGGTCCAGCCGGGCGAGCTCGTCCGTTTCCTCGGCCCGGGCGGCGCCTACGCGCCGGATCCGACGGCCGGCTGGCACCTCCTGGTGGGCGACGAGAGCGCGCTGCCGGCGATCGCAGCGGCGATGGAGCGGATGCCGTCGGGCGCGCAGGTCCACGCCTTCGTGGAGGTCGAGGGCCCGGAGGACGAGCTGAAGGTCGCCACCCCGGACGGCGTCGTTCCGGTCTGGCTCCACCGCGCGGGCCGCCCGACGGGCGAGGCCCTCGTGGAGGCGGTCACCTCCCTGACGTTCCCCTCCACGGACGTCCACGCCTTCGTCCACGGCGAGGCCGGCTTCGTCAAGGACCTGCGCCGCCACCTGCGCCTGGAGCGCGGCATCCCGCGCGAACGCCTGTCGATCTCGGGTTACTGGCGCCTGGGCGAGACGGACGAGGGCTGGCGCGCGATCAAGCGCGACTGGAACGCGACGATCGAAGCCGAACAGGACCGCACGGACCACGCGGCGGCGGCGTAACCCCACCCCGGGAAGTCCCCACCCGAGGCAGGGGTCCGGGCGGCGCCCCAGCCTCCACAAACCAGGCCCGCCCGGTCCGGGCGGCGCCCCAGCCCCCACAAACCAGCCCCGCCGGCGTTTGAGGCGCGGGGGTCCGGGGGCATGGCCCCCGGCAGCGGCGCGCCGCACCCGGCCGGCGGCCCCCGCGGAGCCAGCCCGCGCGCCCCCACCCGTCCGGCGGGACAATGACCCCATGCGTACGCTCCGCGCACTGGGGGCGGCCGGCGCCGCGGCCCTCCTGACCGCGACGGCGGCCACGACGGCCACCGCGCCCACGGCAGCCACGGCAGCCACGGCCGCACCCAGCCCCCCGCCCCCACCCCAGCCCTCGATCAGCGACGACGAAGTCGACCAGGCCGTCGCCCGCCTCGACCGGACCGTCGCGGACATGATGCGCCGCACCGGCGTCCCCGGCGTCTCCGTGGCCGTGGTCCACGACGACGAGGTCGTCCACCTGAAGGGCTTCGGCGTCCGCCGCACCGGCCAGAGTGCGGCCGTCGACCCCGACACCGTCTTCCAGATCGCCTCCCTCTCCAAGCCGGTCTCCTCCACGGTCGTGGCCGGCACCCTCACCGGCCCCGACGGATGGGACCGCCACACCGCCCTCCCCGGGTTCTCCCTCAAGGATCCCTGGGTCACCGGCCACGTCACGACCGCCGACCTGTTCTCCCACCGCAGCGGCCTGCCCGACCACGCCGGCGACCTCCTCGAAGACCTCGGCTACGACCAGTCGTACATCCTCGACCACATGCGGCTCGAACCCCTCACCCCGTTCCGCGCGAGCTACGCCTACACCAACTTCGGGTTCACCGCGGCCGCCGAGGCCGTCGCCCGGGCCAAGGGCACCAGCTGGCAGAAGCTCAGCGAGGACACCCTCTTCAAGCCCGCCGGCATGACCCGCACGAGCACCCGCTTCTCCGCCTTCGCCGATTCTCCGGACCACGCCGCCACCCACGTCAAGAACCCGGACGGCACCTGGAGTCCGCGCTACGTCCGCGACCCCGACGCCCAGGCCCCGGCCGGCGGCGTCAGTTCCACCGCCCGCGACATGTCCCGCTGGCTGCGGCTCCAGCTCGCCGGCGGCACCCTCGACGGGAAGCGGATCATCCCGGCCGACACCCTCGCCCGCACGCACGTGCCCGAGATCGTCTCGCAGCCGCCCGCGACCCCCACGGCCCGCACCGGCTTCTACGGCCTCGGCTGGAACGTCTCGTACGACGACGCCGGCCGCCTGCGCCTGAGCCACTCCGGCGCCTTCGGCCTCGGCGCGAACACCAACGTCACCATGCTCCCGCTGGAGAAGCTCGGCATCGTCGTCCTCACCAACGGCGCCCCCGTCGGCCTGGCCGACGCCGTCGCCCTCGACTTCCTCGACTTCGCCGAGCACGGCAAGACCACCGCCGACTGGCTGGGGCTGACCGGCGCGCTTTACGCCCAGATGGACGAAGAGGCCCGCTCCCCCACCGACTACGCCCGGCCGCCGGCCGGCGCGAAGCCCGCCCAGGACAGCGCCGCGTACACCGGCACCTACGACAACCCCTACTACGGCAAGGCGACCGTCACCGCGGCCGACGACGGCGCGCTCACCCTCTCCCTCGGCCCGAAGCCGCTGCGCTTCCCGCTCGCCCACTACGACGGCGACACCTTCAGCTTCGAGACCACGGGCGAGAACGCGGTCGGCCGCACCGGGGTGACCTTCGCCGACGGCACACTGCGCGTCGAATACCTCGACGCCGACCACCTGGGCACCTTCACCCAGCGGTAGGCGCATAGCCTGTCCCCCGATGAGACGCAGAGCCCAGCCACCCCCCTCACCCCTCCCCCAGCGCGCCGGCATCGACCCGGTCCGGCTGCGGCTGCCGCCCGACCCCGACGGGCAGTGGCCGGACCTGGGCGGCTACCTCGCCGCGCGCTACGCCGGCACCCGCGGCGCCGAGTCCGTCGCCCAGCTGCTGGCGGCCGGCCGGGTGCTGGGCCCCGGCGGACGGGTGCTGCACGCGCGAGACCCGTACGAGCCGGGCGCCTACCTGTGGTTCCACCGGGACATGGACCCCGAACCGCGCGTGCCGTTCCAGGTCCGCGTCGTCCACCGGGACCCGCACCTGCTGGTGGTGGACAAGCCGCACTTCCTGGCGACCACGCCACGCGGCAGCCATGTCACGGAGACCGCCCTGGCCCGGCTGCGCGAGGAGCTGGACCTGCCCGAGCTCAGCCCGGCGCACCGCCTGGACCGGCTGACGGCGGGGCTGGTGATGTTCAGCGTCCGGCCCGAGGACCGGGGCGCGTACCAGCTCCTCTTCCAGCGGCGCGAGGTGCACAAGGAGTACGAGGCCCTTGCGGCCGTCGACCCTGCGCTCCCCCTCCCCCGCACGGTCCGCAGCCGGATCGAGAAGACCCGCGGGGTCATCGCCGCGGCCGAGGTGCCCGGCGATCCCAACGCCGAGACCCGGATCGAACGCGTCGCCACGCGGGGTGACCTGGGGCGCTACCGGCTGACCCCGCACACCGGCCGCACCCACCAGCTGCGGGTGCACATGAACGGCCTGGGCCTGCCCATCCTCGGCGACCCGGTGTACCCGCAGGTCACCGATCCCGCGCCGGACGACTACCGCCGGCCCCTCCAGCTCCTGGCCCGGGTACTGGAGTTCACCGACCCGGTCACCGGAGCCGTCCACCGCTTCGAGAGCGGCCGCACCCTGCAGGCCTGGCACGACCGCGCCGGCTGGGAATCCGGTACCGGCGCAGAGACGCCCTAGTCCTCGGGAGGAAGGCTGACGCCCGCGATCCGCAGCGCCGCGTCGGCGGTGGCCTGCGCGAAGACCGCCACCGGGCGCGCCGGGTCGGAGCGGTGGATCAGCATGACGCCCTCGATGAGCCCGAAGACGAGGTCGTTGCGCAGCGCCAGGCCGGCGGTGTCCCCGGCCAGTTCGGCGCCGACGCAGGTCCCGGCGAGCAGCAGCCGGTAGGCGTCCTTGAGTTCCCCGCGCATCCGGCGGAACTGCGCGAAGCGCGCCCCGCCCACCTCGGGCAGCAGGTAGAGCGCCCCCAGGTTGTACGGGCCCCCGCACAACAGCAGCACGTCGGAACGGCACAGCTGCCACAGCCGCCGCGCAGCGGGCCGCGTGCCGTCGGCGAGCAACTGCCGGGCCAGCACCAGCGACGGTGCGACCGTGGACTCCAGCAGCTCGGCGAGGAGTTCCTCCTTGCCGCCGAAATAGTGGTACATCGTGGCCTGGCGCATTCCGGCCCGTTCGGCGACCGCCCGCGTGGTGGTCGCCGCGTACCCCCGGACCGTGAACAACTCGGCCGCCGCGCAGAGGAGTTCCTCACGCGGCGGCCTGCCGCTGTCCGGTCTCAGCCGGTCGGCGCGTGGCCGACCGACCCGTCTCGGCCCTTCGTCTGCTCCCCCGCTCATGGACCCGATCGTCGCACACAGCACAGCGATTCGATCATGGCAAGAGATCAGATCGAGCCACTCCCCCTCTTGGATGAAGATCCAAAAAGGCCTAGCCGACCGAGCTGTAGGCCACTACACCCCGCAGCAGCGCGTCCACGGCCTTGCGGGCATTTCGCGCCACCGTGCTCCCGCTCTCGCCCGAGGCGGCAGGGGCCGCCGCCGCGACCTGCCCGAGCACGTCGATGACCTGCTTGCACCAGCGCACGAAGTCGCCGGCCGGCATCTCCGCCTCGCGCAGCACCTCGTCCAGGCTCTTGTCGGAGGCCCACTGGTACACCGCCCACGCGAAGCCGAGATCCGGCTCGCGCTGGCCCACGCCCTCCGCCTGGTTGATGCGGTGCTCCTCCTCCAGCGCGTCGAGCCGGCCCCAGATGCGGACCATCTCGCCCAGCGCCTCCTTCGCCGCGCCACCGGGCACCTTCGGCGCGACCGCGTCGTCGGACTGACGCGCCTCGAAGACCAGCGCCGAGACACAGGCGGCCAGTTCCGCCGGGCTCAGACCCTCCCAGACCTTGGCCCGCAGGCATTCGGACGCCAGCAGGTCGAGCTCCCCGTACAGCCGGGCGAGCCGCTTGCCGTGCACGGTGACCTCGTCCTCGCGCAGGTAGTCCAGCTCTGTGAGGAGCGCGTGGATCCGGTCGAAGGTGCGGGCGATGGTGTTCGTCCGGCCCTCGATCCGCCGCTCCAGCTGCTGGGTGTCCCGCTTGAGCCGGTGGTAGCGCTCCGCCCAGCGGGCGTGGTCCTCGCGCTCGTCACAGCCGTGGCACGGGTGCGCCCGCAGCTCGGCGCGCAGCCGGGCGATCTCGCGGTCGTCGGCGGCCGCGGCGCGGCCGCGCCCCCGCCGCTCCGGCGTGATGTGCCCGGCCTTGGTCCGCATCTGGGACGCCAGGTCCCGGCGGGACTGCGGCGAGCGCGCGTTGAACGTCTTGGGGATCCGCATCCGGTCGAGGGCCTCGACCGGGACCGGGAAGTCGATCGCGGCGAGCCGCTTGACCTGCCGCTCGGCGGTGAGCACCAGCGGGCGCGGGCCCTCCGCGTACTCGTACCCGCGGTGCCCGTTGACCCGTCCGGCCGGCACGCCCGGGTCCAGGACCAGCGCGAGCCCGGCGAACTTGCCCGTCGGCACGTGGATGATGTCGCCCGGCTTGAGCTTCTCCAGCGAACTGACCGCCTGCACCCGGCGCTGGGCCGCACCCTGCTTGGCCAGCTCCGTCTCGCGGTCCTTGAGGTCGCGGCGCAGCTGCGCGTACTCCTCGAAGTCCCCCAGGTGGCAGGTCATGCCCTCCTGGTAGCCCTGCAGGCCCTCCTCGTTGCGCTGCACCTGCCGCGAGATCCCGACGACCGAGCGGTCGGCCTGGAACTGCGCGAAGGAGGTCTCCAGCAGTTCGCGCGAGCGGTGCCGCCCGAACTGGCTGACCAGGTTCACGGCCATGTTGTACGACGGCTTGAAGCTGGAGCGCAGCGGGTACGTACGGGTACCCGCGAGCCCGGCGAGCCCCGCCGGGTCCATGCCCCTCTGCCAGAGCACCACCGCGTGGCCCTCGACGTCGATGCCGCGCCGCCCGGCCCGGCCGGTGAGCTGCGTGTACTCGCCGGGGGTGATGTCGGCGTGCTGCTCGCCGTTCCACTTGACCAGCTTCTCCAGGATCACCGTGCGCGCGGGCATGTTGATGCCCAGTGCCAGGGTCTCTGTGGCGAAGACGGCCTTGACCAGACCGCGGACGAACAGCTCCTCCACGACTTCCTTGAAGGTGGGCAGCATGCCCGCGTGGTGCGCGGCGATACCCCGCTCCAGGCCTTCGAGCCACTCGTAGTACC
This sequence comes from Streptomyces sp. NPDC054849, assembly GCF_053610945.1. Classification (NCBI taxonomy): domain Bacteria; kingdom Bacillati; phylum Actinomycetota; class Actinomycetes; order Kitasatosporales; family Streptomycetaceae; genus Streptomyces; species Streptomyces sp. NPDC054849. The sequence continues at coordinate 1,157 of NZ_JBSGZI010000049.1, read as the reverse complement.
CCAGGACGTGCAGGTCCTCGGTGGGGATGGAGGCGGTCCGCGCCTCTACGAGCTCGCGCACCCTGAGCCGCGCGGCTTCGTCGTTGAGCCGCAGGCCCGCGTACAGGCACTGCTGGACCGCGGCCTCGCAGCCGGCCCGGCTGAAGATGAAGTTGATGGCGGGCAGCAGCCCGTCACCGTCGAGGCGGGCGATGACCTCGGGGCGTGAGGGGGTCCAGATCCGGCCGCGGGAGCGCCGCTCACGCTCGCGGTCGGCCTCGCGGACCATCTTGCCGCGCCGCCGGTCCTTCGGGCTGTAGGTCCGGCTGTTCTCCTCGCGCGCCATGCGCAGCAGGTCGGGATTGACCTCCCGGCGCGCGGAGCCGCGGCCTCCGTGGTCGGACTCCTCCTCGAAGAGATCGTAGATCCGCCGGCCGGCCATCACGTGCTGCCACAGCGGTACGGGCCGCTCCTCGGAGACGATCACCTCGGTGTCCCCGCGCACGGTGTCCAGCCAGTCGCCGAACTCCTCGGCGTTGGACACGGTGGCCGACAGGGACACCAGGGTCACCGACTCGGGGAGGTGGATGATCACTTCCTCCCAGACGGCCCCGCGGAACCGGTCGGAGAGGTAGTGGACCTCGTCCATCACGACGTAGCCGAGGCCGAGCAGCGACTGCGAGCCCGCATACAGCATGTTGCGGAGCACCTCGGTGGTCATCACGACCACCGGCGCCTCGGAGTTGACGCTGTTGTCGCCGGTCAGCAGACCCACCTTGCCGGCGCCGTAGCGCTTGACGAGGTCGGCGTACTTCTGGTTCGACAGCGCCTTGATCGGCGTCGTGTAGAAGCACTTGCGGCCCTGCTGGAGGGCCAGGTGGACGGCGAACTCGCCGACGATGGTCTTGCCCGAGCCGGTCGGGGCGGCGACGAGGACGCCCTTGCCGGCCTCCAGTGCCTTGCAGGCGTCGACCTGGTACGGGTCCAGATCGAATTCGTACATCTCGCGGAAGGGGGCCAGGGCGGTGGCCTCTTCGGCGGCGCGGAGCCGGGCGGCGGCGTAGCGCTCGGCGGGGGAGAGTTCTTCGGTCATCTTGCTGTCGAGCCTACCCGCCACCCCTGACAACAGTCCCGATCATTTAAGCGGGCAGCCGGACCGCCACACGGCGGAAGCGGCC